>NZ_CAWMRY010000006.1:0-146736 GCF_963870295.1 Aeromonas sp. ANP5
ACAGTGGCGTTTGCCCTGTGAGCGCGGCTTAGCGCACTTCAATCACATCCAGCATGTCCATCTCGTCGATGTCCAGCAGCGGCGCCTTTGGCATCTCGGGCGGATCAAACGCCTTGTCGCCACCATCGATGATGCCGGAGTCGCGATTGATGCTCTTGAAGTCAAACAGCTTGTGGTCGAGCAGGTGGCTCGGGATCACGTCCTGAATGGCGGTGAACATGGTTTCGATACGACCGGGGAAGCGGCGATCCCAATCCTGCATCATCTGCTTGATGGCCTGACGCTGCAGGTTCTCCTGCGAGCCGCACAGGTTGCACGGAATGATGGGGAAGGCTTTGACGTCGGCGTAGCGGATCAGATCCTTCTCTTTGCAATAGGCTAGCGGGCGGATCACCACGTTCTTGCCATCGTCGCTCACCAGCTTGGGCGGCATGGACTTGAGCTTGCCACCGTAGAACATGTTGAGGAACAGGGTCTCGAGGATGTCATCGCGGTGGTGGCCAAGGGCAATCTTGGTGCAACCCAGCTCCTGGGCGGTGCGGTAGAGAATACCGCGGCGCAGCCGTGAGCAGAGGGAGCAGGTGGTTTTGCCTTCCGGTACCTTCTCCTTGACGATGGAGTAGGTATCTTCCTCGACGATCTTGTACTCGATGCCGAGGGAATCCAGATACTCGGGCAGCACATGCTCGGGGAAGCCGGGCTGCTTCTGATCCAGGTTGACGGCAACCAGATCGAAATGGATGGGGGCGCTGGCTTTGAGGCTCATCAGTATGTCGAGCATACCGAAGCTGTCCTTGCCGCCGGAGAGGCAGACCATGACCTTGTCGCCCTCTTCAATCATGTTGAAGTCGGCAATGGCCTGACCCACGTTGCGCCGCAGGCGCTTCTGCAGTTTGTTAAAACTGTATTTTTCTTTGGCGTTCAGCTCTTCTAGCATGCTCGTAAAACCCGGGACACAAATAAGCGCGTTATTATAGCCATGTCCCGGGGGAGGGCAAGGTGCCAGGCACCTTATGATTGATTGCGACGACTGTCGACCGGGCAGCTGTAGTCCGCCGGTTTGAGGATCAGGATGTCGCAGGAGAGGCGGTCAATCACATGTTCGGCAGTATTGCCGAGCAAAGCTGCAGAAAGCCCGGTACGGCCGACGCAACCCATGATCATCAGGGTCGCCTTGAGCTCTTCGGCCATATCCGGCAGCACCTCTTCCGGTAGCCCCTCTGCTACCCGGGTCCAGAGATGACCGATCCCGAACTTGTCGGCATGGCTGAGCAGCAGGCTTTCGTGATGTTTGCGGATCGCTTCGTTGTAGGCGTTGGGGTCAAACTCTGGCAGCTCGATGGCCACGTTGACCGGAGTGCCCGGGTAGGTGTTGACCAGATAGAGGTTGGAGCCCAGCAGCTCGGCGATGTCGCTCCCCTCCTGGGTGATCCGTTCGTTGAGCAGTTTCTGATCCGGATCGTCACTTGAGCAGTTGATGGCGGCGATGATGTTGCCGCCCCGTTGCCAGTGACCCTCCTTGACCAGCAGCACCGGACAGGGGCATTTGCGCAGCAGGTGCCAGTCGGTGGGGGTAAAGATGAAGGTTTGCAGGAAGCTGTGATGGTGAGTGGCTTTGACTACCAGATCGTGGCGCTGCTCCAGCACTTCCTGAATGACGCACTCGAAGGGACGATTGTGCCAGACCACCTTCACTTCGCATTCGATCCCCTGTGCCCGATAGGGGGTCAGGATCTCGTCCAGCCACTCACGTCGCTGTGAAATGACGCCATCACGCATCTCTTGCCGCTCGTCCACCGAGAGCATGGCGGTCATTTCATACGAGAAGTCATAGATGGTGAGCAGCAGGGTCAGATGGGCGTTTTCGTCCAGCTCGGCGACTTTGACTGCCCGTTCGAGGGCGATTTGACGCTCCTCTTCTGGATTGATAACCACCAGAATATTCTGATATTTGACCATCTTCTCCTCCTTGGAAAAGTCCAATGACAGCAGAATCTTAGCCATTACAGCTTAGCGCAGGAGGAGGGTATGGGGAACGTACCGGATCACATTCCAGAGGAAAGGATCCGGCAGGGAAAGCAGGAGAAAAGCGAGAGGGTAAGCGGAAAAATCAGCCGCAGGGCGGGCGAGTGGCACCGGCCATCATGCCCAGCGCGACCTGATCCAGCACGGTAATGTATTTGCCTTTGACGCTGATGAGACCGGACTTCTGGAAACGGCCGAGCAGACGACTGATAGTCTCGACAGTCAGACCCAGATAGTTGCCAATGTCACCACGGGTCATGGAGAGACGGAACTCCTTGGCGGAGAAACCGCGCTCGGAGAAGCGTACCGACAGATTGTGCAAGAAGGCGGCGAGGCGCTCTTCAGCATTCTTCTTGGAGAGCAGCAGGATCATCTCCTGATCGCCCATGATTTCGCTGCTCATCAGACGCATGATCTGCTGGCGCAGTTTGGGCATCTTGCCGGAGAGATCATCCAGCACTTCAAAGGGGATCTCGCACACCATGGCCGTTTCCAGCGCCTGGGCGAAGGAGGGGTGGGCCTGCTTGTTGATGGCATCAAACCCGACCAGATCGCCAGCGAGGTGGAACGCAGTGATCTGCTCATCCCCTTGCTCGGTGATGGTGTAAGACTTGATGGTCCCGGAACGGATGGCATAGAGCGATTTGAACTCATCGCCAGCCTTGAACAGCTCTTCACCCTTCTGGATCGGCTTCTTGCGCTCGATGATGCTGTCCAGCTGATCAAGCTCGTTGTCGTTCAGAGTGAAGGGAATACAGAGCTGACTGATGCTGCAATCCTGGCAATGAATTGCACAGCCACCGCTCTGGATACGTCTGCCAGGTTTCTTTTCCGGGATCATAGGCTCATACGAATAATTGATTTATATCAAACAAGTTTACCATCAACTCATCCGTTTTGGATAGGGTTTCAAAAGGAAGCAATGCCAATCCAGAAGGTATGTACCCCGAACAAAATGAGCAGCAGGGCACCGCCAAGGCGCAAACTGCGCAGGGTGAGCCAGTATCTCAGGCGATCGGCGAGCCCGCCCAACGCAAACAGGGTGGGCAGGGTGCCGAGACCAAAAAAGAGCATGATGAGTGCCCCGCCACTGGCCGAACCGGCCGCCGCGCTCCAGGTCAGCATGGAGTAGACCAACCCGCAGGGGAGCCAGCCCCACACCATGCCAAAGGGCAGTGCCTGCACAGGTGAGGTGAAGGGGATAAATTTGCCCGCCAGCGGTTTGATACGGGGCCAAAGTCTGGCACCGAGCCGCTCCAGCAGCAGGATCCCTTGCCACCAGCCCGCCAGATAGAGACCAAGCGCAATCATCAATAGAGCTGCCACGAGACGCAAGCCGGCAATAGCGTGTTTGCCTGCGCCCAGCTCGCTGGTGGTGGCGAGCAGGCCGCCCACCAGTGCACCTGCAATCACATAGCTCAGGATCCGGCCGAGGTTGTAGTTGAGCAGATATCCGAGTCGTCCCCAAAAATGCTGCTTGTTGGCGGGGATTGCCATGGAGAGCGCGGCGGAGACCCCCCCACACATGCCGATGCAGTGGGCGGAGCCTGCCAGTCCGACCAGCAGGGCCCCGGCCAGATCAAGGTTGTGGGTCATGGTCAGCAGGCTTTGCGGGTTTGTGGGTGGGTTGCTCTTCGTCAAACAGGATGTTGGAACCCTGCCGGTCGAGATCTTCAAACTGCTCGGAGCGAATGGCCCAGAAGAAGACGACCCCGGCGATGATCACAAACAGGATGGCGATGGGGATCAGGACAAAAATTATATTCATGAGAGGTACCTTGGCGTTCATCCTTGGCAAGCGTTCCCTATGGTAACCCTGTTCGGGCAGGGGGCCAGCCGCTATCAGTGAGAAATGTGGCCTGCATCGGAGGCAGGCCACACTTTCAGCTATTTTTCACCACCAGCCTCATCGGTTGAGACGCATGGAGTTGGTCACCACGATGAGCGAGCTGAGCGACATGCCCGCCGCCGCCAGATAGGGGGGCAGCCAGCCGTAGGCCGCCAGCGGCAACACCAGCAGGTTGTAGCCGATGGACCAGGCGAAGTTCTCGATGATGATCTTGCGGGTACGCATTGCCAGCACTCTGGCCTCGAGCAGTCGACTCAGGTCATCGGCCAGCAGGATGGCATCGGCGCTGTTTTTCGCCAGATCGGTGCCACCAGCCATGGCAAACGAGGCGTGCGCCCCGGCCAGTACCGGGGCGTCGTTGATGCCATCGCCCACCATGATGCTGATATCCCCTTGGGCTTCCCGGGCCTTGAGGTAGGCCAGCTTGCCATCGGGTGAGACCCCCTTGACCAGCTCATCCACTCCCAGCTCGCGGGCAATCTCGTCGGCCTGCAGGGAGCTGTCGCCAGTCAGCACAGTGGTTTGCAGACCGGCTGCCCTGAATGCCGCGATCAGCGCCTTGGCATCGGGGCGCAGGGTATCTTCCAGATTGAAGCGGGCCAAGACCTGCTGCTCGTCGGCCAGATAGATAGCCAGACCGCGGCCGCGTTCTTGCGCCGGATCCAGCCCAAGCCAGCGGGCACTGCCGATGCGGTAGTGTACGCCATCCACCAGCGCCGTGATGCCGTGACCGATGACCGGGGTGATCTCGCGAGCGGATGGCAACACGGCGATGCTGTCGGCAGGCAGCCGGAAGGCGCGAGCTATGGGGTGTTCGGATTGCGCCTCCATGGCCCGGGCGATGGCAAGGCAGTGCGCCTCGTCCACGTCTGCCAAGGTGGTGGTGCCGGTCAGGCTGATTTCCCCTGTGGTCAGGGTGCCAGTCTTGTCCATCACGATCCGGTTGGCCTTGGTCAGCACGTCCAGCACATGACCACGGCGCAGCAGAATGCCGTTGCGGGTCAGATTGGCGGTGGCCGAGGTCAGCGCCGTCGGGGTAGCCAGCGACAGGGCACAGGGGCAGGTGGCAACCAGCACGGCGAGAGTGACCCAGAACGCCTGATCCGGTTGATGGAAGTGCCAGAAAGTCCAGACCGCGGCGGCAATGATCAGCAGCACCAGAATAAAGTGGCGTGACAGCTGATCCGCCATCTGGGCGATGGCCGGTTTGTCGTCGAGGGCGTGATCATGCAGCCGCATGATCTGGGCGATCCGCGACTCTTCGATACGGTGGCTGACCCGGATCTGCAGCGGCGCATCCGTGTTGATGGTACCTGCATAGACCTGATCACCGGGCTGTTTGAGCAGGGGCAGCTGTTCACCGGTCAGCATGGATTCGTTGAGGCTGGCTTGTCCTTCGACAATGATGCCGTCCGCCGGCAAGGTGGCTCCAGCCAGCACACGTACCCGATCGCCGACCTGCAAGGTCTTGGCCGCTACCTCATGCTCTCCTTCATCATCGATGCGGGTCGCCATAATGGGCACCAGTCGCGCCAGGTTGGAGCTCGACTCCGACGCCTTGCGCCGGGCCCGCAACTCGAGAAAGCGCCCCAGCAGCAGGAAGAAGACGAACATGGTGATGGAGTCGTAATAGACCTCACCGGTATTGAACACAGTGGCCCACATGGAGGCGATAAAGGCACCGATCAGCGCCAGCGACACCGACACATCCATCGACAGGTGACCCTGTTTCAGGCTGCGCCAGGCACCCACGTAAAAGGGTTGGGCCGAGTAGATCATGATGGGGGTGGAGAGCAGCAGGCTTATCCACTTGAAGTAGACCATGAACTCATCTTCAACGCTGATGAAGAGATCCATGTAGAGGGCCACGGCGCACATCATCACCTGCATTGAACCAAGCCCTGCCAGTGCCAGCCGGAACATATAGCTGCGCACCTCTTTGGCGTAGAGCGCCTCCTGTTGATGGGTCTGGAACGGATAGGCGCGATAGCCGATCTGGGCAAATCCCTTGAGGATGTCACTCAGGGAGAGCTGGTCTGGATCCCACTTGATACGGGCCCGGTGGGTGGTGGTGTTGACGTTGATGTAGCGCAGGCCGCCAAGGGTCATCAGGTGGCGCTCGATAAGCCAGGCACAGGCGGCGCAGGTGAGCCCTTCAACTGTCAGCTGGATTTCGCGAAGGGTACCGCTGTCGGTGACAAAATCCTGTTGCACTTCTGCCAGATCGTAGTGGGTGAGGGCGGCCAGCTCCTCGGGTACCAGATCCCCCTTGGTACCGGGGGCGGTGCGGTGATCGTAGTAACTGGCAAGGCCGCACTCCATGATGGTTTCTGCCACAGCCTGACAACCGGGGCAGCACATGGGGCGAACAATCCCCTTTATCTCGAGGGAATAGCCGCTATTGGCGGGTACCGGCTCGCCACAGTGAAAGCAGGGGGTCATGCGTTATGCCTCCCTGAATGCAGAATGCAAGCAGCAAGGGCGGTGGCGAGCACCGGCTCGCCACAGTGAGAACAGCCGGTCATGGCTTAGCGTCCTTTCGGGTCGAGTTCGACAGGGGCCAGGGTGGGCAGCTGGACGGTCTCTTGCAATCGCCACTCGTGGTCAAAGGCATCGACCCGAATGTGCCACTTGCCGACCAGCGGCTTGTCAAAATGGAGGCGATAGGTGCCGCTCGCATCGGCGGTGATCATGTGTTCGCTGTCCTGACCGGCCAAGGTCGGGTGGAACAATGAGAGATAGAGAGCTTGCCCGGCAGGAATGTCACCGCAGATGGGTTTGAGGGTCAGCTCGTTGCCGTCAACCTCCAGCCCAAAGCGGATATTGAGCGCTTCGGAGCGGTCAAACTTGCTCAAGTCCTGATTGATCTCTTTCCCTTGTTTGTAATAGTCCTCGGCCACCAGATTGACCCCATCCTTGCTGGCGATGATGGCGGTGGCGATGCTGCCGACAACGGCGGCAGTGGGGAGGGCGATGATAAACCAGGGCCAGAATTGGCGATACCACGGTTTGGATAGAGGTTGGGTCATGATTGCTACTGCCATGAAACGAATGATTAACGTGGAAGATGGTTTTTACGCAACACAAGATAACAAAAAGCCTCGAGGAGTCGAGGCTTTTTGCTGTGTAATCACGTGTTTATCACATGTTACAACGTTACGGGCGAACCTTATTTGGCAGACTGTTGATGAGACAGGCTGTAAACGTAGGAGGCCAGCAGGTGAACCTTGTCCTCACCCAGAATGTCTTTCCAGGCTGGCATCACACCGTGACGACCGTGGGTGATGGTCTGTACCACCACTTCGCGGGAGCCACCGTAGAGCCAGGTGTTGTTGGTCAGATCTGGCGCACCGACGGCAACACCGCCCTTGGCATCGGCCCCGTGGCAGGCAGCGCAGATGGCAAAGCGTGCTTCACCTTTCTTCGCTTCCACCAGGTCGACCTTGCGACCGGAGAGGCTCAACACATACGAGGCCACTTCCTGAACGCCATCTTTGCCGAGGATTTCACCCCAGGCAGCCATGATCCCCTGACGACCGCCCATGATGGTGGTCTTGATTTGATCAGGCTGGCCGCCCCATTGCCATTCGCTGTCGGTCAGGTTCGGGAAACCGCGACCACCACGGGCATCGGATCCGTGGCACTGGGAGCAGTTCTGCAGGAACAGACGCTGACCCACTTTCAGGGCTTCCGGATCCTTGGCGATCTCGGTGATGGCACGATAGGTTTTGCCATCCGCTTCATAGGTGAGTTCACGGAACTTGGCGCCGTAGATCTCGTCAGCCTTGGCGACCTCGCGGTCGTACTCCACCGCGCGACCTTCGGCCTTGGCCGATTCGGTTGCAGCCTTGGACTCGGCAAGCGAGCGCACGTCCTGGTTGGAACTTTGCCAGCCCAGCAGGCCTTTGAAGTTGCCAAGCCCCGGGAAGGCGACCAGATAGAGCAGACCGGTGACGATGAAGAAGAGGAACATGTAAGTCCACCACTTCGGCAGCGGGTTGTTGATCTCCTCAATGCCATCGAAGGAGTGACCCATCGATTTGCCTTCTTCCACACCCATCTTGTCCTTGCGGCACCACATCAGCAGCAAGAAGCAGCCGAGGATGGTTCCCAGACTGATGACAGTCACAAAAATGCTAAACAGAGTGCTCATTATTGTTTCGCTCCTGCGTTCTTTTTATCAGCACCGGGTTGCTCATCATCGGCAAAAACCAGATTGGCAGCCTCGTCGAAAGAGGTCTTGCGGCGTTTGCTGTAGGCCCAGACGATGATGCCAATCATGATGGCCATCAACAGCAGGGTATACAGACCGCGAAATGTGCCGTAGTCCATTTTCGCCTCCTTATTTCAGGGCATGACCCAGTGATTGCAGATAGGCCACCAGCGCATCCAGCTCGGTTTTGCCCTTGACGGCTTCGCCAGCACCCTGAATATCGGCGTCGGTATAGGGCACACCGAAGTGATCGCGGAACAGCGCCAGCTTCTTGGCCGTCATCTCACCGGTCAGCACATTGGTATCAAGCCAGGGGTAGGCTGGCATGTTGGATTCCGGCACCACATCGCGCGGGTTGATCAGGTGAACCTTGTGCCACTCGTCGGAGTAGCGGCCACCAACACGGGCCAGATCCGGACCAGTACGCTTGGAGCCCCACAGGAAGGGGTGCTCCCAGACGCTCTCGCCTGCGACCGAGTAGTGACCGTAACGCTCGGTTTCGGCACGGAACGGACGGATCATCTGGCTGTGGCAGTTGGTGCAGCCTTCGCGAATGAAGATGTCGCGTCCTTCCATCTGCAGAGCGGTGTAGGGCTTGAGGCCCTCCACCGGCTCGGTGGTCTGCTTCTGGAAGAACAGCGGGGTGATTTCAACCAGGCCCCCCAGACTGATGGCGAAGATGATGCCGACCACCAGCATGGGAACGCTTTTTTCAAATATTTCGTGACGGTTATTGTTGCTCATGGGGTGACCTCTTCAATCATGCTGGCTGGGCGACAGGTTCCAGAGAACATTTGGGCGCAGTGATGGTGCGATAGGCGTTGTAAGCCATCAGCAACATGCCGGTGACGAAGAAGCAGCCACCCAGGAAGCGCACGAAATAGAAGGGATAGGATGCCTGCAGCGCTTCAACGAAGCTGTAGGTCAGGGTGCCGTCTTCGTTGACTGCACGCCACATCAGGCCCTGCATCACGCCGGAAATCCACATGGCAACGATGTAGAGCACGGTGCCCACGGTCGCCAGCCAGAAGTGAACGTTGATCAGCTTGACGCTGTACATCCGGCCCTGGCCGAACAGGTTCGGGATCAGGTGATAGACAGCACCGATGGAGACCATGGCAACCCAACCCAGCGCACCGGAGTGCACGTGACCGACGGTCCAGTCGGTGTAGTGGGAGAGGGCGTTGACGGTTTTGATCGCCATCATCGGGCCTTCGAAGGTCGACATGCCGTAGAAAGAGAGAGAGACGATCAGGAAGCGCAGGATGGGGTCATAACGCAGTTTGTGCCAGGCACCGGAGAGGGTCATGATGCCGTTGATCATGCCGCCCCAGGAGGGGACAAACAGGATCAGGGACATCACCATGCCGAGGGACTGTGCCCAGTCAGGCAGTGCGGTGTAGTGCAGGTGGTGCGGACCGGCCCAGATATAGAGGGAGATCAGCGCCCAGAAGTGCACGATTGAGAGGCGATAGGAGTAAACCGGACGACCGGCCTGCTTGGGCACGAAGTAGTACATCATCCCCAGGAAGCCGGCGGTCAGCAGGAAGCCTACCGCGTTGTGGCCATACCACCACTGCACCATGGCGTCCATGGCGCCAGAGTACATGGAGTAGGACTTCATGCCGGAGAGCGGCACTTCCATGTTGTTGACAATGTGCAGCACCGCAACGGTGATGATGAAGGCGCCGAAGAACCAGTTCGCCACATAGATGTGGGAGGTGGTGCGCTTCATCAGGGTGCCGAAGAAGACGATGGCATAGGCGACCCATACCACAGTGATGGCGATATCAATCGGCCACTCCAGCTCGGCATACTCTTTGGCGGAGGTGTAACCCAGCGGCAGAGAGATGGCGGCAGAGAGGATGATTGCTTGCCAGCCCCAGAAGACGAAGGTTGCCAGCGGGCCACCAAACAGTCTGGTTTGACAGGTGCGCTGCACCACGTAGAAGGAGGTGGCCATCAGTGCACTGACGCCGAAGGCGAAGATCACTGCGTTGGTATGGAGGGGCCGCAGACGACTGTAAGTCAGCCACGGGGTCTCGAAGTTGAGGGCAGGCCAGATCAACTGGGCTGCGATCAGTACGCCAACCGACATGCCGACAATTCCCCAGACAATCGTCATGACGGTAAACTGGCGAACAACGGTGTAGTTGTACTCAGGATGGTTAGTTGTATGGCTCATCGTTATATTCCGCTTCCGATGCTGCTGTTGTTTGGTTTTGTATCCGGAGGACCGGACTGGCTTCATCAGCCACCGCCGACCAGTTGTTAACATCTGTTAACGAAAGGAAAAGCAAAAGATGGCTAAATGAAAACTGCATGGGAATGATACTGAAGTGACAGGTAAAATAACAGTATAAACAGTGATATATTTGGCTCCGTCCGGTCTCGATATGGCAGTTTTTTACCTTGTTCGAGATCACAAAAAACTATTTTAATTGCATCTTAATCGGGCTGTTTTTGATGAAAGAGAGACTTACCGCACGTAAAGTTTTGCACCTCGTACTGGTATTGGCGCTGTTATTGGCGCTGATGGCCTATCGCACCTGGTTTTCGGCCGATAACAGCGTCTCTGCTGACCAGAAAAAAGATCAGATTTGTGATCTTTCCCACACCCCTTGCAGCGCGCTGATTGGTGACAAGTCGCTGACGGTCGCCATCAAGGAATTACCGCTGCGCGCCGAACATGACTTTGCCATCGCTATTAGCGGCGGCGATCCGGCCATCAAACCGGTGAAAGCGACACTCGAAGGCAAAGATATGTTTATGGGCACCATTCCGGTGAGCTTTGAAGAAATAGACGGACAGTGGCAGGGGGTAACCCAGGTGGGGAGCTGTACATCACCCGTCATGATCTGGTTGTTAAATATCGAGTGGAGTAATGGTCAACGCCAGCAATTGGCGCTTTCCGTTGCCCGGGAATAACGGCGCAAGAGGTGGGGAGTGGAAAAAATATTTGAAATTTCCCGGCCAGGCGTTACCTTCCCCAAACCATCAGGGAGTGAAGTTCATTTAATCATGATTGAAAAACAACCGTTTTATCGCACCCTCAACCAGCAGGCCAAGGCGCTGCTGGAGGGGGAAACCGATCTGATTGCCAATCTGGCCAACCTCTCCGCACTGCTTAATCAGGAGCTGGAGGAGATCAACTGGGTCGGTTTTTATCTGTTGCAGGGCGAGACCCTGGTATTGGGGCCATTTCAGGGCAAACCGGCTTGCGTACGGATCCCGGTCGGCCGTGGGGTGTGTGGTACGGCAGTGGCAGAGGGGGAAACCCAGCTCATTGACGATGTCCACCAGTTCGATGGTCACATCGCTTGTGATGGCGCGAGCAACTCGGAAATCGTGATCCCGGTGCGCCGTGGTGGCGAGATCATCGGGGTACTCGATATCGACAGTCCGATTTTTAACCGTTTCGACCAGCAAGACCGGATTGGCCTCGAAGAAACGGTGCAAATTTTGGAAAGCATGCTCTAAGTCATTGCTAGATGGTTCGCAAAAGGCCCCAAGCTCTCTATAATGGGGCCTTTGTTGTGCTCGGGACGTGCCCGTGCGTTTATATGAAAGCCAAGGTTATACATGGAAAACACTGAGAAGCTGAAGAACAGTAAAGAGATCGTTGCCTACCTGGTCGAGAAATTCCCGGCCTGCTTCGTTGCTGAAGGAGAGGCCAAGCCGCTCAAGATTGGCATCTTCCAGGATTTGGCCGAGCGTCTTGCTGACGATGCCAGAGTCTCCAAGACCATGCTGCGTTCCGCACTGCGTCAATACACCTCCAGCTGGCGCTACCTGCACGGTCTCAAAGCTGGCCAGGCTCGCGTTGATCTGGATGGCAACCCGGGCGAGCTGCTGACCGAAGAGCACATCGAGCACGCCAAGCAAGCTCTGAAAGAGAGCAAAGAGCGCGTATTCGCCAGCCGTCGTACCAATACCAAAGAGAAGGATGAGAAGGCCAAGAAGCCCCGTCGTCCTGCTGTGCGCAAAACCGAGAAAGCTGATGTAGCTGCCAAGCCGAAAGCTGCCGCCAAGGCACCGGTCGCTGACGCTCCGCTGGTTAAAGTGGATGCCGCTACGCTGAAAGTGGGCCAGGATGTGCGCGTCGTTATGGGTAAATTCCCGGTTCCGGCAACCATCAAGGAAGTAACCAAGGACGATGTACAGGTCCAACTGCAGACCGGCATGATGGTGCGGGTCAAATCAGAGCACTTGGTTCTCTAAGGAGACAAATGTTGAAGCATGGCGTAATTCGTTTTTCCCTCGTTGCCTGTAGCCTGGCGCTTGCCGGGCTTGCACAGGCCATCGAGCCGGTGCTCAAGGAGAGTGATTTGCCTGTGTTGGCTCAAGAGAGCCAACATGCTACGGCCAGCAAGCGAATTACCAATCTGTTTACCCGCTCGCACTACAAACAGTTCAAGCTGGACGATGCCTTTTCCTCCGTGATTTTCGATAAATATCTGGAGAATCTGGATTACAGCCGCAACCTGTTTTTGGCCTCTGATATCAGCCGTTTTGAAAAGTACCGTAACGGTTTTGACACCGACCTCGAAAGAGGCCGTCTGGCTCCCGCCTACGAGATGTTCAACCTGAGTCAGCAGCGGCGTTATGAGCGGTTCGAATACGCCCTCAAACTGCTTGATACTCCTTTCGATTTTACCCAGACCGACAACTATGTGTTTGATCGGGAAGGGGCGGCTTGGCCCAAAGATGAAGCAGAGCTCAACGAGCTGTGGCGTCAGCGGGTCAAGTTTGATGCCCTGAGTCTCAAGCTCAGCGGCAAGGAGTGGCCCGAGATCAAGGAGCTGCTTGGCAAGCGTTACAACAACGCCATCAAGCGGATGTCCCAGACCGAGAGCGAGGATGTCTTCCAGCTCTTCATGAACTCCTTCGCTCGCGCCATCGAACCGCACACCAGTTACCTCTCACCGCGCAGTGCCGATCGTTTCAACACCGAGATGAACCTCTCGCTGGAGGGGATTGGTGCCGTGTTGCAGGCGGAAGATGACTTTACCGTCATCCGTTCGCTGGTACCCGGTGGCCCGGCTGCCAAATCCAACCACCTCAAGCCCGATGACAAGATCACCGGGGTAGGGCAGGAAGATGGCAAGATTGTCGATGTGATCGGCTGGCGTCTTGATGACGTGGTCGAGCTCATCAAGGGACCCAAGGGGAGCAAGGTCAAGCTGGAGATCCAGCGCGGCAAGGGCGCAACCGCCAAGACCGAGCAGATCGAGCTGACCCGCGACAAGGTGCGCCTTGAAGACCGGGCCGCCAAGTCCAAGGTGATTAACGCCGAAGGCAAGAAGATTGGCGTCATCGAGATCCCGAGTTTCTACGTCAATCTGCACGATGACGTGATCAAGGAGCTCTCCAGCCTGAACAAGCAGAAGATCGATGGTCTGATCATCGATCTGCGCGGTAACGGCGGTGGCGCCCTGACCGAAGCCTCCGCCCTGAGCGGTCTCTTCTTTGCCAGCGGTCCCGTGGTGCAAATTCGTGATCACATGGGCCGTATCACGGTCAATGGTGATGATGATGGCAACGTTTACTACGGCGGCCCCATGTCGGTGATGATCGACCGCTACAGTGCCTCGGCCTCCGAGATCTTCGCTGCCGCCATGCAGGATTATGGCCGCGCCCTGATCCTGGGTGAAAACTCGTTCGGCAAGGGGACGGTGCAGCAGCATCGCAGCCTCGCCAAGGTCTATGACTTCTACGAGCAGCCGCTGGGTCACGTGCAGTACACCATCGCCAAGTTCTACCGGATCGACGGTGGCAGCACCCAGAACAAGGGCGTTGCGCCGGATATCAGCTTCCCGACACCGGTTGCTCCGGAAGAGACGGGCGAAAGCCGTGAGTTCAATGCGTTGCCGTGGGACAAGATTGCCTCCGCCAACTACGAGAGACTCGGCAACTTCGCCAGTGTACTGCCCAAGTTGCAGGCAGCTCACGATGCCCGGATCGCCAGGGATCCCGAGTTTGCCTATGTGATGCAGGACATCGCCGACTACAAGGAGGAGAAAGACAAGAAGTCGGTCTCCCTCAACGAGGCGGAGCGTGTTGCAGAGCAGGCGAAACAGGATGAGAAAGCGCTCAAACGTACCAACGAGCGTCTGGCACGTCTTGGCAAGCCGGCGGTGAAGAGCCTGGATGAACTGCCCGCTGATTTTGAAGCGCCCGATGAGTATCTCATCGAAGCGGCCAATATCACGGCGGATCTGGCCAAGGTCAGCAAGCGCAGCTGACAAGGTTATCCCAATGCACAAGGGCGACTGCGGTCGCCCTTTCTTTTTGTCTGGCGTATCTGACGTAATGCAAATTGTTTGACCCCGCCAGTTGGTTGTGACAGCCTCTTTCTCGCCTTTAACAAGCGTGGAAGCAGACAATAATGACCGATCACTCCCAGGCCATGACGGCCAAATATCGCCAGGATTATCAGGCGCCGCTCTACTGGATCGACACCATAGACCTCGATTTCCAACTGCAGGAGCCGCTGACCCAGGTCACCGCCATCACTCGCATTCGCCGCAACGGCGAGCACAATGCGCCGCTCGTCCTCGATGGTGAACAGCTGACTCTCAAGAGCGTTGCCATTGATGGCATTCCCTGTGACCACTACGAGCAAGGCGAGAGCAGTCTGACCCTGTTCAACCTGCCTGCCGAATGTGTACTGACCATTGTCACCCTGCTGGATCCGGCCGCCAATACCGCGCTGGAAGGGCTTTACAAGTCTGGCGATGCCTACTGCACCCAGTGTGAAGCGGAGGGTTTTCGCCGTATTACCTATTATCTGGACCGCCCCGACATTCTGGCGCGCTACAGCACCCGCATTACCGCCGACAAAGCCCAGTTCCCCTTCCTGCTCTCCAACGGCAACAAGGTCGACAGCGGTGATCTGGATGGCGGCCGTCACTTCGTGCAGTGGCAGGATCCTTTCCCCAAACCGAGCTACCTGTTTGCCCTGGTGGCCGGTGATTTCGATGTGGAGCGCAGCCACTACACCACCAAGAGCGGTCGCAAGGTGGCCCTCGAGATCTTCGTCGACAAGGGCAACCTGGATCGCGCCGGTTTTGCCATGGAGAGCCTCATCAACTCCATGCGCTGGGACGAACAGCGTTTTGGCCTCGAGTATGACCTCGACATCTACATGATCGTCGCGGTGGACTTCTTCAACATGGGCGCCATGGAGAACAAGGGGCTCAACATCTTCAACTCCAAGTTCGTGCTGGCCAATCCGGCCACCGCCACCGACAGCGACTACCACGGTATCGAACGGGTGATCGGTCACGAATATTTCCACAACTGGACCGGCAACCGCGTCACCTGTCGTGACTGGTTCCAGCTCAGTCTGAAAGAGGGGCTGACAGTGTTCCGGGATCAGGAGTTCTCCTCCGATCTCGGCTCCCGTGGCGTCAACCGCATCAACAACGTGCGTACCGTCCGCGGCCCGCAGTTTGCGGAAGATGCCGGCCCCATGGCACACCCGATCCGCCCGGATGTGGTGATCGAGATGAACAACTTCTACACCCTCACCGTCTACGAGAAGGGGTCGGAAGTGATCCGCATGATGCACACCCTGCTGGGGGAAGATGCCTTCCAGGCTGGTATGCGTCTCTACTTCGAGCGTCACGACGGCTCGGCCGCTACTTGCGATGATTTCGTGCAGGCGATGGAGGATGCGTCCGGTGTCGATCTCGGTCGTTTCCGCCGCTGGTACAGCCAGTCCGGCACCCCCGAGCTGACCGTGACCGACGAGTATGATGCCGCCAGCGGTATCTATCGCCTCCATGTGAGCCAGCACACCCCACCGACCCAGGATCAACCGCAGAAGCTGCCGCTGCATATCCCCCTCGATATCGAGCTATATGACGAGCAGGGTGCCGTCATTGCGCTGCAGTATCAGGGCAAGGCCATCGGCAACGTGCTCGACGTGCTGGAAGCGGAGCAGACCTTCGAATTCGATCGGGTGCCGGTCAAGCCGGTTCCCTCCCTGCTGCGGGACTTCTCCGCGCCAGTCAAGCTGCACTATGACTACAGCGACGAAGCACTCGCCTTCCTGATGCGCTATGCCCGCAACGAGTTTGCCCGCTGGGATGCGGCCCAGATGCTGATCAACAAAGCAGTCATCGACGGGGTGGCGCGGGTCCAGCACGGGCAGGGGGTTGAGCTCTCCCAAACCCTGCTGGCCGCCTTCGTCGCCATTCTGGACGACAGCGAGCTGGATCCGGCCCTCAAGGCGGAGATCCTGGCGTTGCCGGGTGAGGCGACCCTAGCCGAGCTGTTCGAGGTGGCCGACATCGACGCCATCCATCAGGTGCGCAACGAGATCCAGACCTCGCTGGCCCAGGCCTTCGGGGCCCGTCTGGTGGCCTGCTACGAGAGTTTGCGCCTGCCGGCTTATCAGGTGGTGCACGCCGACATGGCCAAGCGGGCGCTCAAGGGGGTCGTGCTGGGCTATCTGGCGGCCCTCGACGCCGGCAGCGCCGATCTGCTGGTACGCCAGCAATATGCGGCCGCCGACAACATGACCGACACCCTGGCGGCGCTGCAGGTGGCCAACAGTCATCTGCTGCCGTGCCGCGCCGAGCTCTTGGCCGACTTCGAGGGCAAGTGGGCCAAGGACGGACTGGTGCTGGACAACTGGCTGCGGCTGGTGGGTGCCAAGCCGGCAGAAGACGTGCTGGAAGAGGTAAAGCAGGCGATGGCGCACCCCACCTTCAGCATTCGCAATCCGAACCGGCTGCGGGCGCTGGTGGGCAGCTTTGCCATGAACAACCAGGTGCAGTTCCATGCGCGCGATGGTCGCGGTTACCGCTTCCTGACCGATCTGCTGATCGAGCTCAACGAGGTCAATCCGCAGGTGGCCTCCCGCCTCATCACGCCGCTTATCCAGTTCAAGCGACTGGATGAGGCGCGCAAGGCCCTGATCCGCGCCGAGCTGACCCGTCTTGCCAACCTTGAAGGGCTGGCGCGGGATCTGTTCGAGAAGGTCAGCAAGGCGCTGCAGCAGTAAGTGTCGACGGGGCAGGGGCGTGAATGCGCCTGCCTCTATTGTGTGATCAGGAGCAAGCGTGAAGCAGTTTACTTTTCGGCTCTCATTGAATAGCGATGAGGTGATGCTGATGTATCAGGGCCATGCCAGACGGCTGGTGGTGCGCAGCGAACAAGGATTGACCCTGGAACTTGGCATAGAAAAAATACGCCCCTTTGTCGCCATCAATGGTGTGCATGGCTATTTTCGGCTGAAAACCCAGGACGATTACCGCTTTATCAGTCTCGAACGCATAAATTAACAAAAATAGAACAGATTACCGACTGTTTATCTGCTTTATGTCACTATCTATCCGGCAAACTGGCACAAAGGTAGTGGGAATTTCTGTATTTTTGGTAATTTGCAAAATTTCTCACAGTTTAAGCCGTGATCTGCACCTTATTTTTAACATCTCGTTAGCACCTTTCCTCGCCTTCCCTTAGCCAAGCCATTACACTTCGCAACAACTCTGCACCAGCGGGTAACCAGGGTGGTTGCCTCTGCGTCGGTGGTTAATGTCGTCCGATAAGGAATATAAAAATGGCATTGAAAGACGCCCCTACCTCAGTTCTGCTCGAAAACGTTCTCAGCCTGATCCATCAGAAGTTGCCCAAAAACAGTGCCTCTCTGGTCGAGCGCTTCGTTGCCAAGTTCTACGGCAACATGGCGAGCTCCGACCTGCACGATCGCAATGACAGCGATCTCTATGGCGCGGCCCTGAGCCTGTGGAATGCCCTCAATCAGCGCAGCGGTACCGATCCCTACATCCGGGTCTACAACCCCGAGCTGACCCGTCACGGCTGGCAATCGCCCCATACCATCGTCGAGGTGATCCTGCAGGACTCCCCCTTCCTGGTCGACTCCATCCGGATGGCGCTCAAGCGACTCAATATCACCGCCCACATGATGCTGCACCAACCGCTGCACCTCATTCGTAGTGCGGATGGCAAGATTGACGCCATCCTGGAGCTCGACAACACCGACGGGCAGACCTCGGTTGAAACGGCATTCCTTATCGAGATCGATCACCTCACCAGCGAGGAGCAGATGGCCGCGCTGGCTGCCGAGCTCAACTCGGTGGCCGGTGAAGTGGCGCTGGCAGTCGGCGACTGGCAGCCGATGCTGGCCAAGCTCAATGAGATCATCGACGAACTGCCCAAGCGCAAGCACCCGGTCAGCAAGGAGGAGGTGGCCTCCTGCGTTGCCTTCCTCAAATGGGTAGCTGCCCACAACTTTACCCTGATGGGGTATCGTCGTTACGACGTCAAGGCGGTGGAGGGGGATCACGAGATCCTGCCGCAGGCGAGCTCCAGCCTGGGGCTGATGAAAAACTCCATCAAGGAGGTGGGCCAGCGCCTTGGCAACATGCCGGCCAGTGCCCGTCACGCCGCCCTGAGTTCTGACTTGCTGATCCTCACCAAATCCAACAGCAAGTCCCGGGTGCACCGTCCGGCTTATGTGGATTACATCGGCATCAAGCGCTTTGACGAGCATGGCAAGGTGATCGGGGAAGATCGCTTCATCGGCCTCTACGCCTCTTCCATCTACAACACCAGCGCGACCCAGATCCCGCTCATCAGCCATCGTCTCGAACGCATCATGGCCGCCTCCGGTCACGAGAAGGGCTCCCACGCCTACAAGGCGCTGCTCAACGTATTGGAAACCTACCCCCGTGACGAGCTAATCCAGGCCCATGAAGAGGAGCTGCTGGCCACCGGTCTTGGGGTGCTGGAGATGCAGGAGCGGGACATGTTGCGGCTGTTCGTGCGCCGGGATGTCTATGGTCGTTTCTTCTCCTGCATGGTCTATGTCACCAAGGAGCGCTACAACACGGCGCTGCGGATCAAGACCCAGCAAATTTTGCAGAAATATTTTGGCAGCAATGAAGAGGTGGAGTTCAACGTCTACTTCACCGAAGGCGTGCTGGCGCGGACCCACTACATAGTGCGGGTCAATAACAACAACGTGGATGTGGATGTGAACGAAGTACAGAACAACCTGATTGAAGCGGCCCGCAGCTGGGACGACAGACTCGACTCCGTGCTGCTTTCCCACTATGGCGAGGCCCGTGGCAACGAGTTGCGTCGCCGTTTCAGCACCGCATTCCCCCGCGCTTACAAGGAAGATGTGCTGCCGGGCTCGGCCGTGGCCGACATCATGGCGCTCGATAACCTGAGCGAAGCCGAGCCGCTGGGCATGCTGTTTTACCGCGCGCAGGAGGAGGAGAACGATCGTCGGGTACGGCTCAAGCTTTTCCATCGCACCGAACCCATTCACCTATCCGATGTGTTGCCGATGCTGGAGAACATGGGACTGCGGGTGATCGGCGAGACCCCGTATCAGGTTCGCACTCCGGGCGGTGATCTGTTCTGGATCCTCGACTTCTCCATGCTGCTGCACGGCGAGCAGCCCTTTGATCTGGCCCAGAGCCAGCAGCGCTTCCAGCAGGCGTTTGCCGCCATCTGGAACAAGCAGCTGGAAGATGACGGCTTCAACCGGCTGGTGTTGGGGGCGGGTCTCACCGGCCGCCAGGTCTCGGTGCTGCGCGCCTATGCCAAATACATGCGCCAGACCGGTGTCTCCTTCAGCCAGTCCTATATCGAAGAGACCCTGACCCGTTACCCCGATATCGCCCAGCTGCTGTTTACCCTGTTCGAACAGCGCCTCGACCCGGCTGGCAAGCAGGACGCCAAGGTGCCATCGCAAGATGCCAAGGCATCCGCCAAGCTGCACGAGGAGCTGGCCGCCAAGCTGGATCAGGTGGCCAACCTGGATGACGATCGCATCATCCGCCGCTATGTGGAGATGATTGACGCTACCCTGCGCACCAACTACTACCAGCTTGACAAGGCGGGCAACATCAAGCCCTACATCTCCTTCAAACTGGCTCCCTCCAGCATCACCGACATGCCGCTACCGTTGCCGAAATTCGAGATCTTCGTCTATTCGCCGCGGGTGGAAGGGGTACATTTGCGCTGGGGTAAAGTGGCCCGTGGCGGCCTGCGCTGGTCTGATCGAAAAGAGGACTTCCGCACCGAAGTGCTGGGTCTGGTGAAAGCCCAGCAGGTCAAGAACACCGTCATCGTGCCGGTGGGGGCCAAGGGCGGTTTCTACTGCAAGCAGATGCCGGTGGGGGCGCCCCGTGCCGTCATCCAGGAGGAGGGCAAGGCCTGTTATCGCCTGTTTATCCGCGGCCTGCTCGATGTAACCGACAACATTATCGGCGGCGAGGTGATCCCGCCCAAATCCGTGGTACGCCACGATGAGGATGACTACTACCTGGTGGTTGCTGCCGACAAGGGGACTGCCACCTTCTCGGATATTGCCAACGAGATCAGCCTCGAATACGGCCACTGGCTTGGCGACGCGTTCGCTTCCGGCGGCTCGGTCGGTTACGACCACAAGAAGATGGGCATCACCGCCCGCGGTGCCTGGGAGTCGGTCAAGCGCCACTTCCGTGAAATTGGCGTCAACTGCCAGACCACCGATTTTACCTGCGTCGGGATCGGCGACATGGCGGGGGACGTGTTCGGCAACGGCATGCTGCTCTCCGAGCACACCCGGCTGGTGGGCGCGTTCAACCACATGCACATCTTCGTTGACCCGACCCCGGATGCGGCCAAGAGCTTTGTCGAACGCCAGCGCCTGTTCGATCTGCCGGGCTCCAGCTGGGATGACTACAACCGCGAGCTGATATCACAGGGGGGGGGCATTTTCTTGCGCTCGGCCAAGTCCATCAAGCTGAGCCCGGAAATGCAGACACTGCTCGGCACCGACAAGACCAGCATGGCGCCGAACGAGCTGATCAAGGCGCTGCTTTGCCTCAATGTCGACCTGCTGTGGAACGGCGGCATCGGCACCTACGTGAAGAGCGCTCGCGAGAGCGATGGGGAAGTCGGGGATCGCAGTAACGATGCTCTGCGGGTCAATGGTCGCGATCTGCGGGCCCGTATTGTGGGTGAGGGGGGCAACCTCGGCTTTACCCAGCTCGGTCGGGTGGAGTACGCCAGTCAGGGCGGTCGCATCAATACCGATTTTACCGACAACGTGGGCGGTGTGGATTGCTCCGACAACGAGGTGAACATCAAGATCCTGCTGAACCAATTGGTTGCGGCAGGGGATCTGACTCTCAAGCAACGTAACCAGATGCTCTACGAGATGACCGACGACGTGGCGCAGATCGTGATCACCAATGCCTATCGCCAGTCCCAGTCCATCTCGGTCACCAGCTTCCGCGGCTCTGAACAACTTAAAGAGCAGCAGCGCTTTATTCAAGGGCTGGAGCGGGAAGGCAAGCTGGACCGTGCGTTGGAGTTCCTGCCATCCGATGAGGAGCTTTCCGAGCGGATGGCGGCAGGGCAGGGACTGACCCGCCCCGAACTGGCGGTGCTGGTGGCTTACGGCAAGATGGTGCTGAAAGAGCAGCTCAACTGCCCGGAAGTGACCGACGAGCCCTTCCTCGCCAACATGCTGGTCACCAGCTTCCCGGCCAAGGTGCAGCAGCAGTTTGGTGCCCAGCTGGCCGATCACCCGCTACGCGGTGAAATCATCGCTACCCGGGTGGCCAACATGCTGGTCAACGACATGGGGCTCAACTTCGCCAGCCGAATGAAGGACGAGACCGGTGCCTCGGTGGCGGAAGTGGCTTGCTGCTTCGCCATGGCCCGCGAGGTGTTTGGCATGAACCAGCTTTGGCGCGATATCGAAGGGTGCGACAATCTGGTGGATGCCCAGACTCAGCTCGAGCTGATGTTCTACAGCCGCCGGATCGTGCGCCGTGCCACCCGCTGGTTCCTGCGTGCCCGTAATCGCAGCTGGAGTATCAGCGAGAACATCGCCTTCTTCCGTCCGGCGTTCGAGACCTTAGGGAAGCACCTCTACGAGGTGATGGATGAGAGCGAAGTGGCCGAGCATCGTCAGGCTGTTGCCAAGTGGATGGAGAAACAGGTGCCTGAAGCCATTGCCCGTCAGGTCGCCCATATGAGCAGCCTCTTCTCCAGCCTGGATCTGGCGCAGATTGCCGCGGAGCACAAGACCGATATCCTGCGTGCCGCCAACGTTTACTATCGCCTCGGAGCCAAACTGGATCTGCACTGGTTCCTCGACCAGATCAACCATCAGCCGGTCGGCAACCACTGGCAGGCGATGGCGCGAGCCTCCTTCCGCGAAGATCTGGACTGGCAGCAACGCAGTCTCACTTCTGTGGTACTGGAAGGGTGCAAAGATCAGGGAGAATGCGCTACCATACTGGCCGACTGGATTTCGGAGCATGAGCAACTCTTGTCCCGTTGGACCCACATGTTGGCCGACTTCAAGACCACCAGTACTCACGAGTTCGCCAAGTTCTCGGTGGCCTTGCGAGAGTTGAACCTGCTCCAGTTGAATTGTCGGGCACTTTAATTGCCAGATTAAGGCATGACACCGACATTACACCCAAAGCCCCGGCCAGTTGCCGGGGCTTTCTTTAAGGAGCAAAGATGTTGTACCCCATCGCCAGGCATTTCCTGTTCAAACTCAATCCGGAACAGGCTCACGATCTCTCCATGAAATATTTGCCCCGCCTTCTCGGTACGCCACTCGATTGTTTCTTCCGCCAGAATTTGCCGAAACGCCCCGTCACTGTCATGGGGCTTTCTTTTGCCAATCCGGTGGGGTTGGCGGCCGGTCTGGATAAAGATGGGGAGTGTATTGATGCATTGGGGGCCATGGGATTTGGCTTTATCGAGGTCGGTACCGTCACCCCCAGACCCCAGAGCGGCAATGACAAGCCGCGCCTGTTCCGGGTTATTCCGGCAGAGGGGATCATCAACCGGATGGGATTCAACAACAAGGGGGTGGATCATCTGGTGGCCAAGGTAAAAGAGGCCAAATATCAGGGGGTCATCGGCATTAATATCGGCAAGAACAAAGACACTCCCATCGAACAGGGCAAGGATGATTACCTGATCTGCATGGACAAGGTTTATGATCATGCCGGTTATATTGCCGTCAATATCTCTTCCCCCAACACCCCGGGTTTGCGTTCGCTGCAATATGGCGACGCGCTGGATGAATTGCTGGCAGCCCTCAAGGTGCGTCAGAAAGAGCTGGCCGCCCAATATAAAAAGTATGTGCCGCTGGCGGTTAAAATCGCCCCGGATTTAAGCCTTGAAGAAATAGATCAGGTGGCCGCTTCGCTGGTACGGAATGGTATTGATGGGGTTATCGCCACCAATACCACCCTCGAGCGCGAGATGATTTATGACATGCCCCACGCCGGTGAGGCGGGTGGCCTGAGTGGGCGTCCGCTGCAGCACAAGAGTACCGAGGTGATCCGTCATCTGGCCAAGGCGCTCAATGGTGCTCTGCCAATTATCGGGGTGGGTGGTATTGATAGTGCCATGGCCGCCCGTGAAAAATTGGCCGCCGGTGCCAGTCTGGTACAAATTTATAGCGGCTTTATTTATAAAGGACCGGGGTTGGTCAAAGAGATTGTGACCAATATTTAAGAAATAGATGGCGGAGCCCTTTATTTGACGTTGCTGATTTTCTGCATATGGAATAAAGTCAACTGGTAATTATCAAGTAAGGGCTCCAACATGTTTATCCAACCGACCGATAGCTGGCAATGGCACTATGATGCCCAGAATGATCGTCTGATGTTGGACCTGTCTGATAACATGTTATTTGCGACCGAGTATAAAGGGCGACAATTGGTGCCCAGTTCGTTTGCAGCCCAGCCTTTTTGTGTCGATGATGCCGCCCTCTATTATCAGTTGATGGATAAAGCAGCCGAACTTGAGTGGAGTATTCCCCATCAGGTTCAGTTGGTGCTTAATGCCATCGCTGTCAGTCGCTTTTATAAACCCCTGATGCCGCAAAGCTGGTTTTTTAGTGAACAGCATCCGCAAGTGATCCCGCAAAACGGTGATCTGGTCCTGATGAATACACCTCATGGCAACGGCGAATTTATGGTCATTGAGGCAGGGGATCAGGCTAGCGTCTGTTTGAACCTCACAGCCGATCTGGTATTGACCACCAGTAAAACCTTACCGCGTTTCGGGGTGATCAAGGTGATGAATAACCGGATGAAACCGCGTATTACCGTGACCGAGCAATATCGTCAGGTCAGTTGATATATTTTCATCAATCGTTTTATCTCTGTGATTACACCGCTGTCTGTTTTTACTGTTGTCACCTCAATCGCGCCTCGTTTCTGATACTTCATTGATCCTCGAACATCTTGCCCATTCTCATTGATGGTTGTGATCCAGCCTCTCCTGAGGCTTATTACATCCACTTGCACCTTGTGTTCTGACCCACGCAGTATCTTGGTCTTCCGTGCTGCAAGCATGGTGTCTCCCTCTTGTTTCGTTCTGCTTGTGTAGTGCCTCCACCTCAGCATCAACACATCACTCCCTGAAGCGATTTTCTTCTATATAACATCTTATGCTTGAAACGAGAGCTATTCTCACTTACATTTTGTTATAACATAACAAAATGGAGTTGCCATGAAGCCTCATATTCATCCGGATTATCGTTTGGTGCTGTTCCATGACACGGCGGCAGATGCCTTTTTCCTGGTCGGGTCAACCATCAAGAGTGATCGCCGCTACACGTGGCAAGACGGGAAGGAGTATCCCTACGTATCGCTCGATGTTTCCAGCCAGTCGCACTCGTTTTATACCGGCAAACAGAAGCAGGTTTCTAGTGAGGAGAGTGTGGCCCGTTTCAACAAGCGCTTTGGCGCATTTTCAAGCAAGAAGGAGTCCTGAATGCAGGTCGTCTGTTCACTCAAATCCGCACGGGCGCGCCATCCCGATTGTCAGTTGGTGCGTCGTCGGGGCAAATTGTTCGTGATTTGCAAAAGCAATCCCCGTTTCAAGGCTCGTATGAAGTGATCCGCTAAATGATGTCTGGCCCCATGATCTTGCCATCGGATAGTCATGGGGCCTTTTACCTTTTCGCCACCTATCAATCTGTTTCCATCCTGCTGTTTGCGCCGACTTTTGCATGCTCCAGCCCGCCTGATGAGGTATAATGCGGCACTATTTTTATGGGTTCCCCGTGAGCGTGATGAAAGAATTTTTTGCAACCTGCCCCAAGGGGCTGGAAAACCTGTTGGCCGATGAGCTGACCAATCTTGGCGCAGAGCAGGTCCGTGAGACCGTGGCTGGCGTCCATTTCAAAGGCGAACTGGCGATTGGCTACAAGGCCTGCCTGTGGAGCCGTTTTGCCTCCCGTATCGTGCTGGTGCTCTCCGAATTCCAGATGAACGATGATCTGGATCTCTATCTGGGCGCCCACACAATCCCCTGGGAAGAGCACTTCTCCGGTACCTCTACCATCGCGGTGGACTTTACCGGTACCAACCCTGCCATTCGCAATACCCAATATGGCGCGCTGAAAATCAAGGATGCCATCGTTGACCGCTTCACCAAGCGCGGTCACGTGCGTCCGGACGTGGACAAAAAGTCGCCGGATATCCGTATCATGGCGCATCTGGGCAAAGGCAAGGCCAATATCACGCTGGACTTGTCAGGCCCGGCGCTGCACCAGCGTTTCTATCGTCAGGGCACCGGTGAGGCGCCCCTCAAAGAGAACCTGGCCTGCGCCATGCTTGCCCGTAGCGGCTGGGCCGGTGAGCCCATGATGGACCCCATGTGCGGTTCCGGTACCTTGCTGATTGAAGCGGCCTTTATTGCCGCCGACATGGCACCGGCGCTGCGCCGCGAGCGCTTCGGTTTCGATCGCTGGCTGCAGCACGATAGCGAGCTGTGGCAGAGCCTGATGATGGAAGCGCAAGTGCGCGCCAAACGCGGCATGCAACGTTGCGAAGTGAAGCTGTTTGGCTGTGATGCCGACCAGCGCGTGCTGCTCAAAGCCCGCGACAATGCCAAAGCGGCCGGTGTGGCCCATCTCATCACCTTCAAGCAGGCCGATGTCACCAAGCTGGAAAACCCGCTGCCGATGCCTGCCCCTGTTGAAGGGGAAGAAGGTCAAGGGGAGGCCCGCCAGGTCGGTATGCTGATCTCCAACCCGCCTTATGGCGAGCGTCTTGGCGAATTTCCGGCGCTGCTGGAAGTGCATCAGGCCCTCGGCGATGCCCTGCGTCGCGGCTTCCAGGGTTGGAAAGTCTCCATTCTTTCCGCATCGCCCGAGCTGCTCAGCTGTCTGCGCCTGCGCGCCGACAAGCAATATCGCCTGTTCAACGGCGCCCTCGAGTGTCAGCTGCGTAACTACCAGATCGCACTGGACTCTGTGGCTTCCCAAAAAGAGGTGGCACAGGACTTTGCAAACCGTCTGCGCAAGAATCTGAAAACCCTCGAGAAATGGGCCAACAAAGAGGGCATCGATTGCTATCGCATCTACGATGCCGACTTGCCGGAATACAACGCCGCCATCGACCGCTATCAGGACTATCTGGTGGTGCAGGAGTATGCCGCGCCCAAGGACATCCCCGCCCAGAAGACCCGTCAGCGTCTGCTTGACATGGTTCAGGCCGCCATCAAGGTGACCGGCATGGATGGCGAGAAGGTGATCCTGAAGGTGCGTGAGCGTCAGGAGGGCAAACAGCAATATCAGAAGCTCTCCGAAGAGCAGCACCGGATGGAAGTGCAGGAGTACGGCGCCCGTCTGTGGGTCAACCTCTATGACTATCTGGATACCGGCCTGTTCCTCGACCACCGTCAGACTCGCCGTATGCTGGGCCAGATGGCCAAGGGCAAGCGCTTCCTGAACCTGTTTGCCTACACCGGCAGTGCCACCGTGCACGCGGGTCTTGGCGGTGCCAGCGAGACCACCACGGTGGACATGTCCCACACCTACCTGAACTGGGCGCAGGACAACATGCGTCTCAACTCGCTGGTGGGCCGTCAACACAAGTTTGTGCAGGCAGATTGCCTGAAGTGGTTGTCTGAAGCCGATGAGCAGTACGACCTCATCTTCATCGATCCGCCCACCTTCTCCAACTCCAAGCGGATGGACGAGAGCTTCGACGTACAGCGCGATCACCTGCTGCTGATGCAGCACCTGAAGCGCCTGCTGGCGGCGGACGGCACTCTGGTCTTCTCCAACAACAAGCGTCACTTCAAGATGGATCTGGCCGGTCTCGAGGCCACTGGTCTCAAGGCCCAGAACATCACCCAGAAGACGCGACCGAAGGATTTCGAACGTAACCAGCACATCCACAACTGCTGGATCATCACCCATGCGCCGGAGCAAGGCGAGGCGTGATGCTGACCCTGTTTCATACCGACGGTTGCCACCTGTGCGAGCAGGCCTGGGCGCTGGTGGAGGAGGCTGGTCTTGCCACCGCCACCCGCCAGTGCGACATCATGGATGATGAGCAGTGGCTTGCCGCCTATCGGGTGCGCATTCCGGTGCTGCGTGACGAAGCAGGCCGCGAGCTCGGTTGGCCCTTCACACTGGCCGAGCTCAAAAGCTGGGCCGCCCGTCAGGGGTGAGAGTGATTTGACGATAAAACGGGGGCAGACCCAGTCTGCTGCCCGTTTTTTTCATATGAAATAAGGAACACACATGGCTCTTTTAACATTGCACGGCGCCTGTCTGTCGTTCAGTGATTTCCCGCTTCTCGACAATGCCGAACTGACCATCGAGCGGGGCGAGCGCCTCTGTCTGGTTGGCCGCAACGGGGCAGGCAAGTCCACCCTGATGAAGGTCATTGCCAGTGAATTGCCGCTGGACGACGGCCGCCTGGTGCTGCAACAAGATTTGAAAGTAACCCGCCTTGAGCAGGATCCACCGGCCTCCAGCGAGCTGACGGTGTTTGACTATGCCGCCGAAGGACTGGCCGGGGTAGGGGAGCTGCTCAAACAGTATCACCATATCTCCATGGAACTGGCGCATGATCCGTCAGATGCCAACATTCGCAAGATGAGCGAGTTGCAAGAGCAGCTCGATTATCAGAACGGCTGGCAATTCGAGACCCGTATCAGTCAGGTGTTGACCCTGCTGGGGCTGGATCCTGACGTGACCCTCGACAGCCTCTCCGGCGGCTGGCTGCGCAAAGTGGCGCTGGCCCGTGCGCTGGCTTGCGATCCCGACTTGTTGCTGCTCGATGAGCCGACCAACCACCTGGATATCGAAGCCATCAACTGGCTGGAAGATTTCCTCAAGGATTTTCGCGGCGCCATCGTCTTTATCTCTCACGATCGGGAGTTCATCCACAAGCTGGCCACCCAGATCATCGATCTCGATCGCGGCGCCATCACCTCCTGGCCGGGCAACTACGACGAGTATCTGCAGGGGAAAGAGGAGTGGCTGAGGGTCGAAGAGCTGAAAAATGCCGAGTTCGACCGCAAGCTGGCCCAGGAAGAGGTGTGGGTGCGTCAGGGTATCAAAGCTCGTCGTACCCGTAACGAAGGTCGGGTGCGCGCCCTTGAGGCGATGCGGATGGAGCGCTCCCAGCGTCGCGAGTTGCAGGGCAAGGCTAAGCTGCAACTGGACGAGGTCAATCGATCCGGCAAGCTGGTGTTCGAGACCGAAGGGCTGGGGCTGGATTTTGGCGATCGCACCCTGTTCAAGGGGCTCGATCTGCAAGTGCTGCGCGGTGACAAGATTGCGCTGGTCGGCCCCAATGGCTGCGGCAAATCGACCCTGATCAAGCTGTTGCTGGGTCAGCTTGAGCCAACCCGTGGCACCGTCAAGGGGGGCACCAATCTGGAGGTGGCCTACTTCGATCAGTACCGCGAGCAGCTCGATCCCGAGCAGACAGTGGTGGACAACGTCGGGGAGGGCAAGCAGGAGGTGATGGTGCGTGGCCGCTCCCGTCATATCCTCGGTTACCTGCAGGACTTCCTGTTCGAGCCCAAGCGGGCCCGTACGCCGGTCAAGGCGCTCTCCGGTGGCGAGAAGAACCGGCTGCTGCTGGCCAAGCTGTTCCTCAAGCCGAGCAACCTGCTGATCCTCGATGAACCGACCAACGACCTCGACGTCGAGACTCTGGAGCTGCTGGAAGAGCTGCTTTCCGACTACCCCGGCACCCTGCTGCTGGTGAGTCACGATCGTCGCTTCATCGACAACACAGTGACCGGCTGCTGGCTGTTTGAGGGGGATGGCCGCATCAGCGATTACGTGGGTGGTTACGCCGATATGATGGCGACCCGCGAACAGCAGAACGCTCAACAACAGGCCAAGAGTGCACCGGTCAAGGCGCCCGAGCTGGTCGTTGCCGCCGCGCCAGAAGCGCCGAAGAAGAGCAAGAAGCTCTCCTACAAGCTGCAGCTTGAACTGGAAGGGTTGCCCGCTCGTCTTGAGCAGCTGGAAGCCGAGCTGGATGCGCTGCAAAGCGAGATCAACCAGCCAGGGTTCTTCTCGCTGCCGGCAGATAAAACCCAGCCGAAACTGGATGCGCTCAATGCCGCTGAAGCAGCGCTGGAGCAGGCATTTGCTCGCTGGGAAGAGCTGGAAGGACTCAAAAATCAGGAGTAAGTTCCCTGTAATTAAAACTTAATCCAGTTCAGTGCCTTGTGTCACATAGCCCGGTTAGGGTGGAAGTTTTTGTTTGACCGAGTGCGCTCGCAGGAGTAAAGATGAAAGCGACCGATGCAGAATTGGTCGCTTTTTTTGTTCCACGAAGAGGGTCGTAGATGATGAAGAGACAGAAGCGGGACCGTCTGGAAAGAGCTCGTGCTCGTGGTTATCAGGCTGGCGTGGTCGGCAAACAGAAAGAAGCGTGTCCGTATCAATGCCTGGATGCCCGAGGGCATTGGCTTGGTGGTTGGCGTGACGCCATGGAAGGGCGGGGCTCAGGCCTCTTCATGAAGTAGCAGGTACTTCATCACTCATTACAAAAGGAAAGGGGCCGTTGTGGCCCCTTTGCGTTAATGCTGTTTTACCACCAATCAGAGAGATCAGAATGCGGTGGTATCTTTGAACAGGCCCACTTTCAGGTCGGTGGCGCTGTAGATCGGACGGCCGTCAACTTCGACCACACCATCAGCAATCCCCATCACCAGCTTGCGGTTGATGACCCGCTTGAAAGTGATCTTGTAGGTCACTTTCTTGGCGGTCGGCAGGATCTGGCCGGTAAATTTCACTTCACCGACACCCAGTGCACGGCCTTTGCCCGGGCCGCCTTTCCAGCCGAGGAAGAAGCCAACCAGCTGCCACATGGCATCCAGACCGAGACAGCCCGGCATTACGGGATCACCCGGGAAGTGGCAATCGAAGAACCAGAGATCGGGGGTAATGTCGAGCTCTGCCAGGATCTCGCCCTTGCCGTGTTCGCCGCCGTTGTCATTGATCTTGACGATGCGGTCCATCATCAACATGTTGGGGGCAGGCAGCTGACTGTTACCCTCACCAAACAGTTCGCCACGGCTGCAAGCCAGCAGCTCTTCACGGGTAAAAGAGTTTTTGCCCTGTTCGCACAGGGAAAGGCGGGCTTCCATGGTTGTATTGTCTACGGTCACGCGGTATTTCCTTCAAATGGGTCAAAGCCGGGCCAATTTAGCTTACAGTTGTTCGCTAAACAACTCCGATCACTTCATCAGCGGCCAAACAGGCGCCCCAGCAGGGATTGCAGCAGTCCGACTTTGGCAGTGGAGCCGTTCAACTCGTCCAACCGCTCCTGAATACGGCCAAACAGGGTATCGGGCATATCAGGCTCACCGGCGACACAGCCAGTGAGCAACTCGATGGCCTCTTCCACATGATCCACCGGGTGGATGTGGAACTGGCCTGCTTCAACCGCTGCAATCACCTCGTCAGAGAGGTTCAGCTGCTGGATGTTGGTGCCCGGCAAAATGATACCTTGCTTGCCGGTGATGCCGTGGATTTTGCACACCCGGAAGAAGCCTTCAATCTTCTCGTTGACGCCACCAACGGCCTGCACATTGCCAAACTGATCGACCGCACCGGTCACGGCGAAGTGCTGATAGATAGGCTGGCGGGCGAGGGCAGAGAGCAGGGCACACAAGCCGGTCAGGGATGCGCTGTCGCCATCAATTTCGTGGTAAGACTGCTCGAACACCAGATTGGCCGACAGGGGGGAGGGGTTCTCTGCGCCAAATTTGTTGGACAGATAGCCGTGGATGATCATCATCGCCTTGGCGTGGATATGACCGGCCAGCTCCGCTTTGCGCTCAATATCCGCCACATCGCCATCACCAAGGTGTACGGTCGCGGTGAGGCGCACCGGCTCGCCGAAGTCATAAGGGTGACCGGAGACCTGAATGACAGACAGGCCGTTGATCTGGCCAATCTCTTCGCCGTCGGTTTGCAGCAGGATCTGGCCGTCGATAACCCCCTGATCGGACTGCTCAACCAGATAGTTGAGGCGGTAATCCTGCTCTTCCAGTGCGCCGCGAATATGCTCGTCGGTGACCACATCGGATCCCAGCTCCCGGGCCAGACTGTCAGCCATCCGCATGATGGCGGAGAGTTGCACTTCGGAGAGCGACAACCACTCCTGATGGTCACAGAGGCGGCTGGCATGACGACAAAGGGCGGCGAGGGCGGCTGGCGTGAAGTCCAGCAGGCTCCAGCGCTGGCGCAGCCAAGCCAGGTACTGCAGAAATTCCTGCAGATCCTCTTCAATATTCACCTCTGACACCAGATCCGCGCGCAGGAAGATGCGCTCGGACATATCCCGATCCAGCATCTGGAACTCGGCCACATCGAGTCGGTCACCCACTAGGATCAGCTTGAGCTTGATGGGGGTCGCTTCAGGCGCGAAGAAGGGGGTCAGAGTTTTCCCTTCCTGATAGGCGTTCCAGTCCAGCTCACCTTTTTGCATGGCATTTTTCAGTTTGAACCAGAGATGCGGCTGATCCAGCAGCTCATCCAGTTGCAAAATGAGGTAACCGCCGTTGGCTTCGCGCAGCAAGCCAGGCTCCAAAAGGTGCTGGTTGGCATAGACAGAGCCTTGTTCTGTCTGGTAATTGATGGAGCCAAACAGGGTATCCCAGTTGAGATCACGGCCATAAATCACCGGCGCTTCCTGCGCTTCGTGATGGATCAACAGGTTGATCAGAATGGGGTGCTGGAATTCCAGACCCAATGCCACGTGAGCCGCCAGGTCGGAGAGGAAATCATCGATTTTCGGATCATTGTTCTGCTTGCGCATGATGCGGGTCACGATGCGTTCGGCATCGAGATGGTGGCTCAACAGCTTGAGCAGCTCGCCAACCATTTCGCAAAACTCGACGCCGGTGCCCGGTTGCAGGCGCAGCCAGATAGGCTTGTAGGGGTTGTTCAGATTCTCGGTGTAGCAGAGATCAAACAGGTCACCATCCTTGCCATTTGAGTCGGCAATCAACGTTTGGCAAACGCCTTCGTAATCTGCGCCGGGGAACCCGTTGAGCAGCATGACCGGACAGTCACCATCAAAACTGGCAAGACGTTTGATGCCGGAAATGGCTCTGGGTTGCAGCGCAGCAAAGGGGATAGGTTCAAGCTCGCTAAGCTTGGAGAACTGTTCAATCGCAAAAGCGGGTTTTAATTGTTCTGATGTTAATTCAGCCACTTAAGACATCCGGTCGAAGATAGGATCAATTGTTGCCATTATACACAGTTCAATTAGTGGTGACAGGAAACAAGATATCTAATTTAACATAATATACATTATGCGCAGTGTTGTCTGGCCCGTGGCTGGGGGTCAGGAACATAGCAACCGCAAGGGCTACAGCCGTGCCTGTACCTTTTGTGTACTTCGCAAGAATGTTGTACCAAGCCTGCTTTATCTCGGGATCTGTCTCCCTGACGGCGGCAAGGCTTAACAGCACTTCCTCAACGTCTAGGCCGATTTCCTCGGCAATCTTTTTTGCTGTTGCATCAGTGAGTTGCACCTTACCAGTGGTCAAACTGGATATGTGCGACTTGGTAAAACCAAGCTCAGCAGCGACTTGCTGATACTGGGTGAGCTTTTTGGTTCTCATGTACGCCTGAATCAGGGCTTTTGAGTCCATTTTGCTGTTTCCTCGCTTGCTTCAGTGGGCATATCACACACTTATTTGGGCTAAAAGTCACCCGTTGTTAGTTAGATTTAGATCTGATTCAATCCAGTCAGTTCATAATAAATCTTATCTACCTATGACCCACTTTAGCCCACAAAACCTTGATCTGCCTGCTCTCATTGAGCGAAAGGTTTATTGGCAGGCTGAACCGACTGGCGATCTCTCCGCCTGCATCGCGGGTCAGGTCGAGATGTTTCGGGATCTGCATGAGCTGCGGGTCTATCTGTCCATGACGTACCCCGATACCGTGTTCGAGCTGGTCGAAGTGACCGAGGACACATGGCAAGGTTTCTATGATCAGGGAGTCTTTTTCGATGACTGGTCATAATTCCGTGATGCCGATAAATAGCGTTATCGGCACCAAAACCCTGATCGATTATCTGTCCTTCACCTGGGCGCCGACCGAGTTGCGCCAGATGACCGAGCTTGCCAAGCAAGGTGCGCTCTTGAAGGCTATCCCGCGCTTTGACACCAAGGTAAAAGCCCTGCAAGCAGCGTTCTCTGAGCCTGCTGTCGAGGGTCTGCGTTACCTGTGGAAGCGTCCGGTCGGTTTCGCTCCCCTCACCCACTTCGACAAGGTGTCAGAGCGGCTCTGTGATAAGGCGCAGCGGTTGGGCGCAACCCCTGCCCCTACTGCGGCACGTGTCTACGACAAGGCCACCGAGCGGTTGAGCCTAAAGGGTGTGGTCAAGTCCCCTGCCCCCGTCTTTACCCCTTCCATGACTGAAATGATGGAGCGGGCCTTGCACTCTAACTACCGTTCTCGGGCCGATATGCGCAAAGAGCTGAAAGCTGTCTGCGCCTCCCTGCTCAAGTTCTCCCAGTTCGAGGTGGTCGAGGGTGCCAAGTATTGGGAAGCCTATAACGATTTGATCGACTGCTACGGGGTGCAATTTCTCGATGCCCTCTGCTGTTCCGAGATCGAGCTGTGGCTGGAAGAGCTGAACACCAAGATCGGGGTGCCTATCCCCGAGCCTCGTTTCACAATGCGCCCTCGCCGCTCCGGTCTGCATGGGTATGCCAACTCTGCCGACCTGCTGTGTGATGGCCTCCCCTGTGGCCTGATTGGTTGGGGTGCTGCCAACCACGGTTGCATGGTGAGTTTTTCCGGCGTGGGTTGTGCCGCCCTCGATATGCAGGCTTTGCACTCTGTTATCTCTCACATTCCGTCTGTTCGTATCACTCGGGTGGATTTGGCGCTCGATGACTACAGCGGTGAGGTGATCAGTTATCAGGGGGCCATTGATGGCGCTCAGGCTGGCGAGTTTCACCCAGAGCGGGGCCGTGCTCCGGCGTGGATGAAAATCGAATCCGGTGAGTTCGTCATATCCGAGATTGCCAAGGGCATCGTAAAGCGGTTTGGCATGGCACCGACCAAGGGCTGTTCTTTTTATGTGGGCAGCCGGATCAACGGTAAATGTGCTCGGGTATACGAAAAGGGTAAACAAATGCAATCGGCAGAGAACCCAAATTGGGTACGCGCCGAAGGCGAGTTACACAATAAAGACCGGATAATACCGCTTGATGTATTGATCAATCCTGATCCCTATTTCGCTGGGATGTATCCGCAATTTGCTAAATGGCTTGATGCTATTAAGCAGTCGGAATCTGTTCCGGTACGTGTGACCACGTTTAAAAACAAGTTCAAGACCAGTCGGGACAATGCAGTTTTTCATATGTCTCGGATGGCGGGCCGCCTTGTTAATTGGTTAGCAAGTGTTGAGGGGCTCGCCCCTGAAACGATTGTTCACCAATTAACAGCGCATCTTAAAGAAGATGATATTCCAGCGCGGTTAAGAATGCCGCTACCACCCGAGTTTATATCGGGTGAACATTGTTTAGTTTGACCTATAAATCAGGTTCTTCAACGAGGTAAATATTATGTCCCTGCTCACTGGTGTTTTGGTAACTCGTGTTACTCATGGTTATGGTGTGTCCCGTAAATCTGGCGCTCCTGTCCCTTATGACTTCGCGCAAGTGGAATATTTGGCTCCGGCAAATAACGTCAACAAACCCGAGTGCAATATCCACTCATGGGGTTATGAAGTTCGCCAACTGGCCCTTCGTAATGATGCGGCAACTATCAAAGAAATGGCTGACTGCCCCAAGTTGGTTGCCATTGATCTTGTGCTTGAAGCCGATCCCCAGAATCCGACCCGAAATGTGGTTGTTGGCTTCCAGCCTAACAAAAAGCCGGTATAACTGCCGCGCACCGAGGAGGAGGAGCGAGAGCGCGCAGCGAGCGACGACGAGGGCGCGATAATGCTTTGTCTAGATATTACCTCCGAGGGATATGCTCGATTATCCGAGGGGGATGCTTGTAAATATGTGCTCCTGACTGTTCAGGAGCATTCCAGACTCACGGATATATCAAACTGGTTCCAGTTCGATATATCCACTGTGGGGATTGCCTTTGGCTCTGGCCTTGCTGTCTGGGTCTTGGGCGTAAAATTGGGCGCGATTGCCCGTGTAATTGTTGGTGCAAAACGAGGATAAAATAATGAAAAAAGTATCAGGCTTGTTCCGTAATGCTTGCATTGCGGCTGTGTGTGGTCTGTCTGCCAATGCGGCAATGGCCGAGGGAACCGGACTTGCTGATGCAGCAGGTAAAGCGATGGAGGCCGCACAGGCTGACGTAACTGCCACCTCTCCCAAGGTGTTGCTGGTTGTCGCACTGGTGACCGCTACAGGTATCGTTATTTCCCTGATCCGTAAAGCCTAAACCATGTCCCTGCTTATCGGGACGCTCTGGTTTTTGTTCTTTGTCGAGGGATGGCGAACATCCTTCTCTATTTAAGGCGGCTCCGGTCGCCTTTTTTATATTGGGGGCTGTGTGCGCTTAGGTTGGCTTTTACTGTTATTTCCATCGGCAGCATTTGCTATTGCGGGTTGTCCTGTCGGTGTGCAATTGGGTAACGTCACGATGGCAACTCCATTGCCTGTTTGTCTTAAATTTGAAGGCTCTCAGCTTGGTGGCTGTTTGGTTGCTTGTAATGGTGTGTGTGTAGAGTTGCCGCTGGCAAATACCAAGGGGCCAGTAGAGACTACCGGAACGGCTTGCAGTATTACCGAGAATGGTAGTGGCAACGGCGATTCAGATGGCAGTGGCAATACGCCAGATGAAGGCCCTTCTGGCACTAAACCGATTGCTGGCTGGCTTGATTTTGAACCAGTTATTGGTGATGCCACCGGAACATCTGTTTCGGGGGCTGTTGCTAAACTAAATAAAAACCTTGGTGTTGCTCTGCGTCAGGTTGTTGAAGGTTCTAAACAGGATTCTGGCAATCTTAATTCTATTGCTCATAGTGCCGAGTCATTTTCTCGGGATATGAAAACTGCGCTTTATCATCTTGAACGAACAGCTAACGAAACATTTTATTCAAAAAATACCCTCATGGATATCATGGGTCGTATTAATACATCCAATGATTATTTAGAGAAGATCAGTAAACTTGATTCTTCCTCTGGGGCTGCTTCAGGTGCGACTGGTACAGGTGGCAATTTATCAAAGGAATTCGAGGACAAACTTTTTGGCACTTTGGATTCCATGCGTTATGGCTCTTTGAATAACATAGATTTCAAGATGAGCGATGTTAAAGGCCATTTGGCTGCTATTGAAGGTGCTTTAGGTCGTAATGGCATGGCCGGTAATGTTTACGCCATACGTCAGCTGATGGAGCAAATGTCGTCAGGTTCTTCTGGTGGTGGCTCAACGGGCGGTGGTTCTACTGGCGGCTCTACTGGTTCGCCCAATCAAGAACAGCTGTTCAATATGCTTGAGGCTATCAACGACAATATAAGCAGAACAGGCGGCACGACTGCCAATAACTCTGGTGATCTGTTGCAGGCTTTCTATGAGTTGCAGCGTCAGCTGGCATCCGGCGAGGCTGGCGGTGGCTCTGGTGGTGATGGTTCCAGTATTGATTACTCCAAGCTGCCAGGCTCTGGGGACAACCCGCTTTCTGTGAAAGAGGCTAAGTATTCTTCTGCATGTTCTGGTAATGACTGTTTCTTTGATGTTGCAGCCATTCAAAAGAAACTGGATGAGGCAAACAAGGCCATCTCTGACAAATACAAAGATATTGGCGATGAAGTCAGGGATATTTTTGATTTTCAGCTTTCCGGCTCTGCTGGGGTTATGGAGTGCTTCGACTTTTTCACTTACGGCGGAAAAGACTATCGCGTTTGTCCACCTGCAAAAGAATATTGGAACATCATCGCCGCGCTGATGATGTTTATTTTCTACTTCATTGCGTTCGCAATTGTATTTAAGAGGTAACACGTCATGGAATGGCTTGGTGAGTTCTTTAATTCGTTCTTCAACGATATATATCAACTGGCTGTGCAGTTCGGTGCATGGCTGGCAATCAGAATGGCGGTGCAATGGGTAGAGTTTAAATTGTTTATGCTCACCTTCACATGGGACGTTGCCAAGCAAATTTTGGTGAACGTTCACTTTAGTGAAATGATCTCCCAATCCTTTAATGCCCTCCCCGCCGACTTTCGCTCGATGCTGCTCTTTATCCATCTGGATAAGGGGCTCGCCATCCTGACGCAAGCCTTCGTTACCCGCTTCCTGCTGAACATCATGGGGTGGTAAATGTCCATCAAGATCCACCACGGGGCGCCAGGCTCTTACAAATCATCAGGGGCTATCCACACCGATGTGATCCCCGCCATCAAGGCAGGCCGCCACATCATCACCAACGTTCGCGGGTTCACCGCCGAACGCTGCAAAGAGGTACTGGGTAAGGCTGTGCCCGATGAGTTCAAGGTGACTTACATCGACACGGAAGCCCAAGAGGGCCGCGACCACTTGGCCCGCTTCTACCACTGGGCACCGAAGGGGGTGTTCTTTCTGGTCGATGAAGTGCAGCGGATCTTTCCGCCTGCATGGCGCCAGAGCGACCTAGACCGACTCGATTATCCGGGTGGGCCGGAAGTCGCCAAGGCTGACGGGCGACCGGAAACCATAGACGTTGCCTTTGATATGCACCGTCACCACAACTGGGATTTCGTCTTTACCACCCCGAACATCAAAAAGGTTCACGCCGTGATCAGGGCCGCGTCAGAGACGGCGATCAGACACACCAACATGAAGCTATTGGGCTTTGGGAAGCGCTATAAAACGGTCTTGCATCTGGCCGACAACAGCGGCGCATCCATGTCCGATGTATTGCAGGCCAAGCCATTCAACAAGGTGCCCAACTATGTTTTCAAGCTCTACGACTCAACTACAACAGGCCAAGTCACGGATACAATCGCGGGTAGCTCGATTCTGCGAGATCCTAAAATTCTGTTTTTTCTGGGTGTTATTGGATTCTGTCTCTATTTTGGCCTCATCAAGCCGGAATTTATTGATAAGCCTAGTAAGGCCCCTGCGCCCTCTCCTGCCGCTGCTGCGACTTCTGGGGCGGTGGGTGCTTCGCCCACTGCTGGGGTACGTCCTAGCGGCGCTCCTGTTGCGTCTGATAGCGGGGTTCTTTCTGTAGGCCCGTTCGCGGGACACAAACTGATCATCAGTTGCCATGTGTTGGTAAAGGATGAACGGGGATCATATCGGGTCGAGTATTGTTTTGCCCTGCGCAAGGGTGATGATGTGCAACCCGTTTACAGTGACGACTGGCCGGATCAACTGGCCAGTGTGGACGCTATGAGCGCCTGCCATGCCGTAGTGAAGTATCAGGGCAAGCCTGTTGACGTTTATTGTGATCCAGAAGGTGACGCCCTACGCCGTAAATACAATGCAGCCCTCTTTGCTGGCGGTGATACCAAAAACAAACCAAGTGATGACCGGACATAATTAGAGCCGGCTCTGAAGTACAGCATCTTTTCGCTGTACTTCAGAGCTGGCGGGCAAGCGATAGCGCGGCAGTTTTATGCTAACTGCGTAACGCGGATATTTATGTTAAATATGGATGTTAATGCCACAAAGAACAGGGGCGGTAGCCCCTACAAGCCGCCCCCTGCTGTCTATTTGACCTCCAAAAGCCTCGCGGCGGAACACGCCCATATTGACCCGAGACTGGAGCCCCCCCTTCCCTGCTAAACCGGCTTTTAAGGCTTTCCGGTACTGAGGGAAGTGAACGCTACAGCGCAAGAGGATTTTTATTTCTGAGAGCATAATTGAAGCATTTGTTCTCTAGCTCAAACCTATTTGGATTGGGTTCGTACTTGTATAATAAAACATGCTTGTATTCGTCATCACTTAATATTTTGTCTATAATGTGATTTTCTGTTTTCATGTCTATTCTGCACCCAAAATGGATGCTTTTAATTGATTTCTTACTTATTCTCTTCGTGAACATGAAATCCTTTTTGTTCGATATTTCAACGTATGATCCCTGATAATTATTAGGTTGAAATAATGAGATGTCTTTTTTTGTGTTCTCATTACTCCCTAAATAAATAACATCGTCACAATTTTTTAGTGGAAGTATAATTCTATATTCTTTTTCATATATCCACTCATCACTTTTTGTTGTAAGAACATGAAATAGAATAGACTTAAGCTTGTCATTATGGTTTTTGCTTATGTCGATAGAGGTATTAGTAAAATCAAATCGACAATTATTATACTTCATCTTAACCGCAGAGGTAGATATTGGAAGCTGCTCGTCACTTGACGTTTCTTCTTTAAATAGTTCACTATCGTAGCCAATGCAAAATCCCTCATGGTTATTTGCATAATGAGCCCACATTAATAGATTTCTAGATGTTTCGGATAGAGATATTATCCCTATTCGTCTCACCATTCCAAGGTAACCCATATCATTTAAAAGTTGTGCTGGCGTGCTGTCTCTTTTTTTTCCATCTTTTGTTAAATTTAATTCATATTTTTCAATAACATCGTTTATAGTTAGTGATTTTAGGTCATTAGGTATAATTGATTCAAAAGGATCATTCAGCGTTTCAGGTGGAGATAGTTTTAGATTTGGATTATCAAAATAACTTATGGGTAAGTTATCATAGTATTTGTATAATATTTCACCGTTGCGATTCATTGTGTCTCCCCCCCCGTGTAGTAATACGGGGGGAATTCTACCCCATCCCCTACCCTCTCGGAACCCTTCCAGCCTCTATGGTGGGGCCATACGGGCAACCTCTTGGCTCAGGCCCACTCGGGCGAGTGTTTAGAGCAGGGGCGCTCTTACTAAAGCGCGGGGGGCGCAGCCTCCAGCTTTTGCGGCGCTACGCGCCGACATATGTCTTTTCTATCAACCCAACAAAATGGGGGCCGCAGCCCCCAAACATCACATCACGCCTAGCTTTTTCCTCCAGTAGAAGGCTTCCATCTGCCGTTCGGATCTCTCCGCTTGGATGATGGCTATAGCCTCCAGCCTTCTCCTGTCGTAGGTGACTCCTGTCGGTGAGACAAGGCAATCATTCTTCATTCGCCAGCCTTCCCATTCCTTCCAGATAGTGGGCAACTCCCTACCCGAAGCCATACGCATAAGCCGTTTATAAGCAGGTGGGATCTCTTTGCCCTTATCCCAATATGTGACCTGCCTCACAGAAACAAAACAAAGATTGGCCGTCTCTTCAATTGATAAACCGCACTCAAACCAACGAAAAATGAAGTTTTTGGTCAACTCTCGTTCCATCCAAGTAAATACCTGATAAACCAGCAAAATTGCGTGGAGTGGCTTATCGGCGGGTTTCGGATGGGCATTTAACAAAACGTCGCATTATGCGCAATAAAGGGTGCAGGAGGACGAAATGAAGAGAACCGAACAATGGAGCTGCTTTGATGCGGTTGACTGCTTGGCCATTGAGGCCGATATGGTTGCCTATCTGCAGGCAGCCCTTGAAGATGGTGATCCGGCGCTGCTGAAAGCTGCGTTGGATGATGTAGAACGTGCTCGCGTAAAACTGAATGGTCAGCCGCGCTACACGCTGGAAGAACTGCTGGCTCAGTGTGACCCCAATGCCACGTCACTAGGTGAAACAGATTGGGGAGCCGATGTGGGTTTAGAGCGCCAGGATTATCTGCCGGAGCTACTGGCCAAGGTCGATCCTGACGAAATCGGTTGGGATTGGGATGCATCCGACAAGTCACCGAAATCAACTGAACAATAAAGAATTACTCATCAGGAGCAGCTTCTGACGGATTTTCTTCCTGGTCTGGCCCACGCACTGTGATGACATCCTCGCGCTCAGTCAGGAAATCTGGGGATGCCGGTTCGGTATCAAAAAAACCATTCAAGTCACGTGAATTTGACGGCTCTGATCTAGAACTACGCTGAGCAAGAGCTGACCGTGCTTCAGACAGGCTGTAAGTGAGCCCCTGTTCTATATCTGCCATGGACAATTCCAGCAGCTGAATCAATGGATCTTTTTGATGTTCGGACATGCCTGACCTTTTCAGCCGATGCCGATAAATAGGGTTATCGGCATTATTGTGAGAGATAACAAGGCTTGTTGAAAGCAGTAGCCCGCAGCGTTTCCTTAGCTTAAAGGTTCGGAAATCGACCAGGATCGAGGCTACACACAGACCTCCAGCGATCTGACTGGCCAAAGCAGAAAGACAATATCTGGTTGATTCCTCCTGCAGATGCTCTTGCAGCGACAACAGAATAACACAGTCAACCACCCTGCCCCACATCACCGAAATGTCCCATTTTGAGACAAGAGTCCACTATTAAATCAGTACGCCGCGCTGGATTCCCCCTCACCAATGGAGCGTTAAGTTAGATTGGCACCGTTATAACCAACGTCATTACCGTGAATATTCTTAGAAATATCTGAGAGGTCTCTCTCTGGAAATATTGATACTCCTTTTTGTAAAATAGCCATAAAAATGCCGACTATCGCGGTAGATTCCCCTCCCCTTAATCCTCACGGCTTATTGTTGTGGCTGGCATGATTGCGACTCTTTTGGAAGTCGGGTCAATTCATATTCAAGGCACGTTTGGCGATGGCCAATGTGGGTGACTGGCAGGTAAAGTAGAGGTTGCTGTTGAACTGCTGCAATGTGCGTTTGAGCTCGTTCATATCGTCGGGATGGAGGGTTAAGGACCAGAGCGCTCTGGGCTGGCCGTGTTGGAGGCCATTGGTATAGATAATGGTGCAATCTTCGATACGCAACTCTTTGCAGTGGGCCTCCATCTGCAGGCCCACATCCGGAAACCAGATATGCAGCGTGCCTGAAGAGATAAAGGTGAACTGGGCTATGAGAGACCCTTTGCCAACGATCCTGAAGGTCTTTTCCACCACTGCCACTTGCATACCCGCTCCTTGGTATCTCGTTAATATTGATATCAATATCACCAATGATGACTGGATATGCAAGTGTGATAACAAGGCCTGTTCAACCGAATATGACTGCTTCCGGCATGTTACTTGGCTTTCGGCATCGGGTGTTCTCGTTGTTTCAGCAAGCAATTTCGTTTTTTGCTTCTCTGCTACGGGATAAATATGTATTTCGCAGATGGCAAGGTGCCTGTTCTGAATCATCCATGTGAGCCAAAAATATTTCCTGAACAGATTGCCATCCAGAGAAGTACAACATTGCCGTGCCAACTTCTATGACACCCCAAACAAGCCATTCTGTGTTCTAAGAGCAGTCAATACAAATCAGGGTCATGTTCACATTGCTCGTTAGCTTTTGTGAACGTTATCTCTCACATGTTGGTTCAATCGGTCCAGCGGCTTTTGCTGGGCGCTCTCATGTCGTTCACTGTTGCTGGTGTGCAGGTATTTCGAAGTGGTGTCGATGCTGTCATGCCCTGCATCGGCCTGTACGTGGGAAAGCGGTCTCCCATGCAGGTTGATGTCATGGGTGATCCCGGTATGGCGGATCGCATGGGGAGAGAGTTGCCGCATTTCGGCTGCATCCTGGGCAAATCCATCCTGCTCTGCCAATTCTGCGCCTTTACCGATGATCACCATGATCAAATCCCGTAGCTGGCGAATTCCCAAGTTGGCGTTTAGCTCACCCTGCTCGCGGCCGTGGGCTGCCGCTTTATGGCGAACGAACAATGGCGTCTGTTCATCCGGTGTCGGCAAGGGAGAGAGACCGAGGAAACGGCGGTAGCGTTCGAGTGCCGCCAGCAGCGCTTGTGATACCGCTACGGTACGCCGTTTGCCCCCCTTGCTTTGCGGAATAAAGTAGCCCCAGACGCCGGTTTTGCGATCCCGCCTGAACTGCCCCATCACAGGGGTAAAGCCCGGCCGGGCTGCAACCTCAGAGATCCGCAGATAGCAGGCGTACATCAGAATGGTGAGAAAACGGCTGCGCTCGTGTTGCTCCGGATGGTCGTTGGCAAGGGTGTCGGCGGCCTGCATCACGTATGACCACTGCAACTCGCTGAAGGCATGCACCTGATCATCGGCCTCCTGCTGTTGCGGGCGTTTGACCCGCTGCAGTAGCAGAGCTGGATTCCTGTCCATGTACTCCTCCTGGATCAGGAACTGGAAGAAGGCCGACAGGATGGCGAGCTTGGTCTTCATCGCCTGCTCGCTAAGACGGTAGGGCAAGGAGCGGCCCAGCTCCCGCTTGCCGAGAAACGGTCGCCATTGCGGATTAGGCAACCGCTCCCCCCACTCCTTGTCGAGGACAAATTGCGCTACGTTGCGATAGGCGATCAACTCGTCAGGGGGGGACTGACAGTAGTCGAGATAGCGGATCATGATCCGGCGAGTGAGATCTTTCGGGCTGATGGCTGCCTCGCGAAAGCACCAGTGTAAAAAAGTGGTCAGTTCGCTGCGATAGGTTTTGTAGTTGTTTTCGCTGTTGCGCTGCTCCAGCAGCCAATCAACCGCCAGTTCGTAAACCAGCCCGGCATCGGGCACATCATTGAGGCTGAGGTTGGCAAGGTACTGATTGACCTGCGGATTGCCAGCTTCCAGATAGATAAGGCTGTCAAACAGCGGCATGGCTGGCGGCAAGGATAATGGTTGTTGAGTCATGGTGTTGCTTGTTGATGCTGAGATGAGTCGATATGAGCCTGTGAGCCGAGTTGCTAGAAAAGTGCTCGTGATAGATGAATGCGACTTCTATTGGGATTGGTACTACCTCTTGTTGTTGCTGATTAAGGTCACCGGGAGCGATCTGGATAACGTTCTCTCCACTGTTTGCTCATTATTTCCTCATAGATCTGGCTGATGTCGCTCAGTGGTGCACGCTATTCAGTTATGCATTGGATATGCACCATTGTTAAAAAATTCTCGGGGTAAATAGCCGTAAAAATGGTTTTAAATGCAAATAAAGTGAATGCATTGAGTTATTTATCCCGAGAAATAAGGTCTGTGCAATCAGGCCACCTGCTTGAGTGGCTTCTCCTTGCGCTTGGCTGCTGGGGCCTCTTCCTCTTTCGTGCCTGCCTGAACCTTGCCGCCACGCAGCAGGGTTTGCAGCACATCACGCTGCTCTGCCAGGTAGAAAGCCAGACTCTCTTGCTGCTCTGGGGCCAACTCGATCGGGGCGCCAGCCAACAGGGTCATCAACTCGTCGGCCGTATCCAGCAGCTTGTCATAGGCATCGGCCTCTTTTTTGCTGGCAAAGGTCATTTTTTCCACTCCCCCACGAACAACCACATATTTGATCTCGACAGCCATGATGGCCTCCTCTTGGTGATGATGGATAGAGTATATGTATGGATATACAGTATTGCAAATAACCTCACCGGAAAAGAGTTCGCCGGGGTTTAGCGACAAAAGCCGCGTTGGATCAAGTTGTCTCAAAGTGCCATTTGACTTCCACGCCAGACTGGTCGGATCATGGCCTTATGACGATCGTACGACACCTGTTTATCCTGCTGATGGTAGAGGTGCTGCTCCTCGGGAGTATCGCCCACCTGGTCGTGGGACTCCCCTGGTTGCTGACCCTGCTGTTTGTCGTGTTTGCCCTGCTTGGGTTGCGCTGTCTGGTGGTGCTCGGCAGCTGGCTGTTTACCCGCTTCTACCCCTCCCCGGCTATCGGCCCCTGGCGCAGGGTGAAGATGATGGCGCAGGAGATGTTGGCCTACCTCTACACCTTCACCTTGTTGCTACCGTTCGAGCCTTTGTTGATGGCACCCGATCGGCTGCGTCCATGCCAGCGTCCCGTATTGCTGGTGCATGGTTACGGTTGCAGCCGCGGTATCTGGCGCACCCTGCGCACCCGACTGGAGGCCGCAGGCCATGTGGTTGCCACCATTACCCTGATGCCACCATTTGGTCATATCGATGAGATGGTGCCGCTGCTGGCCACCCGGATTGACGATGTGCTGGCGCAGACCGGGGCTGACAAGCTGGTGCTGGTCGGCCACAGTATGGGCGGGCTGGTCTGCCGCGACTATCTGGCTATCCATGGTGGTGATAAGGTCGCGCGCCTGATCACCCTGGCTACGCCTCATCAGGGCAGTCAGCTGGCCGCCCTTGGGCTTGGGGCCAATGCCCGCGAGATGGAGCCCGGTTCCGGCTGGTTGCAACGTTTTGCCTCGGTTCCTCTCTGCGTGCCCGGCATCTCAGTGCGCACCAGTCACGACAATGTGGTGATGCCGCAAGAGCGGCAACGATTGGTGGGAATGGAGGATATCGAGTTGCCCGCCATTGGCCATCTCTCTTTGCTCTACTCCCGTCGCACGACTGATCTGCTGCTTGATCTGCTGTCCCGAGTCTGATCCTCCTTATTCGTCCTTCAACTGTTATTCCAAATAAAACAGGGGCCTGATTGCTCAGGCCCCTGTTGATCTCTTTATCCCATCATCCGGTTAGAAGTGGATCCCCTTGATCAGGGTCGAGACGGCAACCTGATCGGCGGTGGCTTTGGATTTGTCGCCATCCTTGGGATCGGCAAAGGTGCGGAAGCTGGTATTCATGATCACCTGGGCGACACGTGGTGCCAAGGCATGCACCACCTGACCGAATACCCCGAGGCGAGTGGCCAGTCGCACATGCTTGTTGATGATGGTATCGCACACAAGATCGGCCGCCTCTTCCGGCGTCATCATCGGTACCTGCTCATAGACCTTGGTCGGTGCGACCATCGGCGTTTTCACCAGCGGCATATTGATGATGGAGAAGCTGACCCCCTTGTCGGCAAACTCGGAGGCGGCGGTACGCACCCAGGCATCGAGGGCCGACTTGGAAGCAACATAGGCGGAGAAGCGCGGCGCATTGGTCAACACCCCGATGGAGGAGATGTTGATGATGTGGCCTTTCTTCTTCTCGATCATGGTGGGCAGCACCCCCATGATCACCTTGAGCGCGCCGAAGTAGTTGAGCTGCATGGTGCGTTCAAGATCGTGGAAGCGATCGAAGGAGTCCTCGATGGAGCGGCGGATGGATCGGCCGGCATTGTTGACCAGAATATCGACGCCACCGTGATCGGCCACGATGCGAGCGGTGATCTCCTCGGCCTGCGCCAGATTGGAGAGATCCCCCTGATAGATCTCGATGGTCAGCCCCAGCTCGGCAAACTCCGCTTTAGTCTCGGCAATCTTCTGCTCGTCGCGGGCGATGGTAACGACGTTGGCCCCCGCTCCAGCCAGCTTGCGCGCGGTTGCACGGCCAATGCCGGAGGTGGCCCCGGTCACCAGCACCACCTTGCCCTCTACCCGACCACGCAGGGAGCGATCGATGAAGAGTTCGGGATCGAGATGACGCTCCCAGTAGTCCCACAGCCGCCAGGCGTAGCTGTGCAGCGGTGGCACTTCGATACCTGTCCCTTTCAGTACTCGCTGGGTTTCGCGGCTGTCGAAACGGGTGGGATAGCTGATAAGACGGAACACATCCTTGGGCAGACCCAGATCGGCGATGGCGGCATCGCGGATACGGCGCACCGGCGCCATGGTCATCAGCATGGCGGTCAGGTGGCGGGGAATGAAATTAAAGAGAGAGGCGTTGATGCGGATCGCAGGCTCCGGCGCATGGGCGGCGCGGGAGAAGGTGCTCAGCATGTCGCCGACCCGCATCGGGTTGGGGTCGGTCAGATGGAAGGTCTTGTTCTCCTCGCCCTCCTGATGGGCGATATGCACCATGGCATCGACCACGAAGTTGACCGGCACGATATTGATGCGCCCGCCCTCAACCCCGATGGCCGGCATCCAGGGCGGCAGCAGACGACGCAGCTTCTGGATGGTCTTGAAGAAGTAGTAAGGGCCGTCGATCTTGTCCATCTCGCCGGTATTGGAGTCACCGACAACGATGCCCGGTCGGTATACCCGCCACGGAATGGTGCACTCGTTTCGCACAATCCCTTCCGCTTCGTGCTTGGTCTGGAAGTAAGGCATGTCGAGGTGTTCGGCCTCATCGAACATGTCCTCGCGAAACAGACCGTCGAACAGGCCCGCTGCAGCGATGGAGCTGCAGTGGTGGAACTGCCCCGCCCCCAGCCGCTCGGCAAGTTGAACGGCTTGACGGGTCCCTTCGGTGTTGACCTGCTGCTGGATCCCGGCCTTGGCGTTCAGATCATAGATGGCAGCCAGATGGAAGAAGTGGTCGATCTTGCCGATCAACTGCTCCTGCATCTCAGCCGATACCCCCAGCAGCGGTTGCGTCATGTCGCCAAAAACCGGGACTGCGCGCGATTCATCCACATTCCAGAATGCAAATAACTCCGGCAATTTATCCTGATGAGAGGCGCGCATCAGAAAATAGACGATACAGTCGGGATGCTGTTGGAATAACTTTTTGATCAATCGACGCCCGATAAAACCACTACCGCCAGTAATGAAATAGTTCATAAAGAGAATCCTGCTACTGATTAGGGTGTTACTAGGTTGTTAGATATATCACGATTCATATGGGAATCCGCAATTTGATTGTCGGTTCGTGAGCAAACCCTAATTTCGGTGGTGTGCCTGTTCCGTTATTAGGTAGAACCCTCTATTTTTTCTCCCTAGACTGAAGTTGAAAAATCAGTAATGCCACAACCCGATTGCAGTTTCGTTGTCGCCATTACATTTAACTGTCGTTATTCAAGGAGAAGATCATGGCTAAGAAATTGAAAGCGCTGGCAGGGTCAGTGACCGACAACCAACTCACCTCCACCATCAAGGAGTCCACCCAGCAGATCTGGTTGGCGGGTCTGGGTGCCTATGCCAAGGCGCAGGAAGAGGGGGGCAAGATCTTTGAAGCCCTGGTGCAGGAAGGGGAAGCATTGCAGGCCAAAACCCGTCAGAGCGCAGATGAGAAGATTGCCGCTGTGACCGACAAGACCGCCAATACCTGGGGCCGTCTGGAGCAGGTGTTCGAAGATCGCGTGGCCCGCGCTGTGGCCAGCCTCGGCATCCCGACCCGTAAGGATATCGACAAGCTCTCCAAGCGCATGGCCGAGCTGACCGATGTGGTCCAGCAACTGCTGGATGCGCAGGAAGAGGAAGCCCCTGCCGCAGAAGCCAAACCGGCTGCCGCCAAAAAGCCCGCTGCCCGCAAGCCTCCGGTAAAAAAGGCACCGGTAGCCAAGGCTAAAGAGGCCGTGGTTGAGCAGGCCGCCGATCTCCTCTCCGCCGCTGAAGATGCGGTGAAAGAGGTGAAAGCCAAAGCAGAGAGCGTCCTGCCCTGATCCCTCGCGGTGACGGAAGGTGATTGATACCGGCCCATGCCCTGCGCTGGGCCGGTCTTGTCATGGTGAATGTCATGGATAGAGAGGCAACGCTATGAGTACCATCGCAATTGCCCTTGCTGGCGGCGGGCCGCTCGGCGGCATCTACGAGATCGGTGCCTGCGCAGCCCTCTCTGACAGCATCAACGGCCTGCGCCTTGACCATGCCGATATCTATGTTGGCGTCAGTTCGGGGGCCGTGGTGGCATCGGCGCTGGCCAATGGCATCTCGCCGGCTAAGCTGGTGCGGATCCTGCTCAGCGATGATTCGGGGGAGATGTTTGACCCGGCTACCTTGCTGCGACCCGCCTTTCGTGAATATGCCGACCGCCTGACCTCGATCCCGCCACTGGCGTGGCAGAGCCTGACCTACTATCTGGCGGCGCCCTGGAAGCGCAGCCTGTTTGAATCGCTGCAGGGGCTCTCCAAGGCCATTCCGACCGGACTGTTCGACAACCGCGGGGTGGATCGCACCCTGACCCAGTTTTTCTCTCGTCCCGGCCGCAGCAACGATTTTCGCCAGCTGCGCAGCCGACTGTTTGTGGTCGCTACCGAACTCGATACCGGCCATCCGGTCGCCTTCGGCAGCCCGGGGCTCGATGATGTGCCCATCTCGGCGGCGGTACAGGCGTCAGCCGCCCTGCCCGGTCTCTTTCCGCCCTCCTTGATCAACGGTCGTTACTATGTGGACGGGGCGCTGATCAAGACTCTGCACGCTTCGGTAGCGCTGGAAGAGGGGGCGGATCTGGTGTTCTGCATCAATCCGCTGGTGCCCTATGATGCGGACATGGCCGCCGGCGCGCCCACCAATCTGGTAGACAGCGGTCTGCCGGTGGTACTGGCCCAGACTTTTCGCGCCATCATCCACTCCCGCATGCATGTGGGGATGGATCGCTACAAACACCAATATCCCGACGCTGACGCCCTGCTGTTTGAGCCCTCTTCTGCCGATGGCGAGATGTTCTTCACCAATGTGTTCAGTTATCGGGATCGTCGTCGCCTCTGCGAACACGCTTACCAGCATACCCGCCGTGATCTCTGGCAGCGTCGTGACGAGCTGGCGCCGGTGCTGGCCAAGCATGGCCTCGAGCTCAATCTGGCCGCGCTGGCCGATGAAGATCGCACCCTGCTGGCCCCCGGCATTGGCTCGGTCGCCGCCCTCGACAAGTCGCTGGAGCAGTTGCAGCACTGGCTTGCCAAACGCTATCGCCACGGCGTGCGCCGTTCATCACCAAAGGAGTAGCATGGATCGCAAACCCAAACGTCGTACCCGGGAGCGGATCCTGACCACTGCCCTCGCCTGCTTCAATCGACAAGGGGAACCCAGCGTCACCACCTCGGCCATTGCGGCCGAGATGGAGATCAGCCAGGGCAATCTCTACTACCACTTCCACAACAAGGAGGAGATCGTCAACGCCCTGTTCTGCGAATTTGAACAGCAGATGGATCGCCTGCTGGAGGCGGTCAGCACCCCGTCCGATGAGCCAGAAGATATCTGGCTCTTCCTCCACCTGATGTTTGAAGCCATCTGGCAGTACCGTTTCCTCTACTACGATATCGCGACCCTGATGAGTGGTTATCATCAGGTGGAGCAGCGCTTTTCCGCCCTGCTGCGCCGCAAGGAGCAGACCGCCATCGCCATTTGCAACCATCTGCAAACGGTCGGGCTGATGGAGGGCACGGCGCAACAGATGCGCACGCTGGCAGCCAATGTGGCGCTGGTTGGCACATTCTGGATCTCTTACCAGCGGGCACTGCACCCCAAGGCGGACGCCGATATCGCCCTCGGCGTCTTTCAGGTGATGCAACTGGTCGCACCCTATTTGCGGGCCGATGCCCGCGCTCATCTGGGCGCCCTCGCCCACCACTACACCGACAAGGTTTGATTCACATGCTACAGGGAGAACAAGCATGACCACTTCACAACTCGAATTTGTCCCCTTCCCCTACGCGGATGCGGCCTATGAGTATGCTGGCCAGAAGCTGGCGGAAAACTGGGATCGTCTCCATCAGGGGGATGCCGAACCCTGGCCCGAGGATGAACAGGTACAGGATGCCTGGCGGGCCTATCATGCCGGGGATTTTGCCCGGGCCGTCGCCCTTGGCGAAGCGGCCGGTGAGGCGGGCCTCAATGTGGCAAACAAGGCACTGGTGATCCACGCCAGCTATCTGCTGGAAGACAAGTATGCCAAGCGCGCCGCCTTCGAGCGGGCGGCCAGCCATGCCGAGAAGCTGCAAAAACGCCAGCCCAAGAATGCCAACGCCTGGTATTTCCACGCGTTGGCACTCGGGCGCTACAGTCAGGTCATTTCCATCTCCAAGGCCCTCTCGCAAGGGATTGGCGACAAGATCAAGGCAAGCCTTGAGAAGACTCTGGAGCTGGCGCCAGATCACGCCGAGGCCCATATCGCCTTTGGTGCCTGGCATGCGGAGATCGTCGACAAGCTGGGGGCCATGATCGGCGGCCTCACCTATGGCGCCAAGAAGGAGGAGTCCGAGCGCCACTTCAAGGAAGCGCTGGCGCTGATCCCCGACTCCGCTATCGCCCGCATGGAGTACGCCAACGCTCAGGTAATGCTGCACGGCAAGAGCCGCCTGAAAGCCGCCGAAGCCCTCTATGCTGAAGCAGCCGAGTGCGAACCGATGGATGCCATGGAGCGCCTCGATGTGGAGGCGGCGCGCGAAGAGCTGGAGGATTAACCGCCACTCCTGCCACTAAGAGGTAGCAAAACAAGAGGCCAACCCGCGGGTTGGCCTCTTTTTATTGGGATTTTTACGTATCGGATCAACCCAGCAGCGCATCAAGGCCGTTCGGGTCGAACAGCAGCTCAGGCTCCAGCAACACCAGCAGTAACAGTTGTTCAAACTCCACGGCGAAGCGGTCGACAACCTGATCCGGGTCAGGTACCAGCTTCTTGTCGGTGATAAGGCCCAGCTGCACCTTGTGATCGTAAGAGAGGATGGAGACGCCGACGCCGATATCCCCCGATTGCGGCACCCAGAACAGCGGCTGACGCAATTTTGCTCCAGCCAGATAGAGGGTCTGCTGCGGGCCGGGCACATTGGTGATCACCGCGCTGGCCTTGGCCGTGAGCAGCTCGACGGCCTGCTGCTGCACCGCATTGGGGGCCATGCCAAGGGCATGTAACAAGTTGAGCACTACCACGGGTTGTAGCGAGGTGCGCAGCGCCTGCATTCGGTCACGTACGGTATAGAGCCGCTGCAACGGGTGTTCAACATCCAGTGGCAAGTCCAGGGCCACCAGCCCGAAGCGGTTGCCAAGTGCCCCCTCATCGTCCGGTGCACGCATATTGACTGGCACCAGGGCGCGGATCTTGACCTTGTTGGCATCATCCCCCTTCTCCTGCAGGTAGTGGCGAAACGCCCCTGCGGTGGCGGCGATCAGCAGATCGTTGACCGAGCAGCCCAGTACCTTGCCCACTGCCTTGATATCCGGCAGATCAATTTGCTCCGACCAGGCCACCCGCTTGGTGCTAGTGGTCTTGCCACGCAGGCGGCAGGGTGAATCATCACCGAGGGTGGCAATATTGCACAGCTCGCTCGCCACATCCCGCCCGGTCTTGAGGTAATCCACCGCCTTGGTGGGATGGGTGACCACTTCGACATATTTGGACCAGAGGCTACCGGTCAGCTTGAGGCCGGCCCGCACCAGACGGCTGCCCTGGTGGCAATCCTCCTCATCCTCGTCATCGCTGTCATCCAGTGGCTCCGGTGATGGTGGTCGCGGCGCCCCTTCCGGGGTGTTATCCATCATGGTCAGCATGGCCCGCACCAGCGAGAAGCCGTCGCCCATGGCGTGGTGAATGCGCACCACCAGCGCTTGACCACCCAGCGAAGTGTCGGTGAGGTGCATATCCCACAGGGGGCGCTGGTGGTTGAGCGGCGTTGAGGCGAGATCGGCCACCAGCTTCTCCAGCTCCAGCTTGCCCGCTTCACCCGGCAGGATCACTCGCTTGAGGTGCTGATCGAGATCGAAATCGGGATCATGACGCCAGTAGTAGGAGCCCCCCTCCAGCACGGCTCGCTGGTGGAAGCGGGGTTGCACCGAAATGGTATGGTTTAATCCGGCCCGCAGACGCGCTTCATCAAGCTCTCCTTCAAACATCAGGACACCGATGATCTGCATCAGGTTGTTGGGTCTGTCCATGCGTAACCAGGCGGTATCGACGCAGGAGATAAATTCACTCAGTGGCATGGTTGTTTCCCTACAAAATGAATTTACCGAGACGGCAAATTGCTCCTGCCCTCATATCCGGATGAAGACTTGATGCAATCAGAATGACATTAAAGAGTGCCGACTCGAAATATGAAATAAAGATGAAAGATTACTTACAAAATAGAATCGAGACCTCGCCGAATAATAAATCTGACAAACCATATGGCTTGCCAACTTATTTCAAACAGCCATCGTTTACAGCTGGTTTATTTAAAGCCAGTCCGACGAAAAGTTTCAAACACGTTTGGGGCAAGGTAAGCGATTGTCGACATAATCGAGGATCTCTTGCTCCAGTACGCTGCGTACCGGTAACAGCATCAAACCAAGATGCACTTCCAGTTCCAGGGTATCTTCGTCCAGGGTGAGAGTGCCATGTACCCCTGAGCCGCGAAAGTGTAGCTCGGTCTCCTCTTCATCTGCCCATTCGCAATCGAGTTGATAGCTCTCGCTCATGTCCGCAGCGATGGCTTCGGCCGCGAGCCGGGCGGCGGCCAATCCCAGCGGATGCTGACGGCTGATCTGGATGGTAGAGAGTGCGCTGCTGCCAGCGAGCGAGTTGAAGAACATGGTCGTTACTCTGGGTCATAAGTTAGTTATTGATATTAAACACATGTTCACAACAAATGAAAGGATGGTTCACATAAATGGGACTCACTTAACAGAGTCGAGAGGGATGCAGGCCATCAGCGGGGCATGGCATTTATTCCCTCCCCCGTGCGCGCTACACTTGTCACGGAACGGTCAGCAAAAGCTGCTTGTTTTTCATTCACTTGTATCTTCGTATCACCGAATTCTCATCAATGGGCCCAAGGCCAGAGAGCTGTAGATGACGCATCAAGAACATGCCCACGACGACGATAGCACCCTGGGTCGGCTCTACCGCCAGCTCAAGCGGGTTGCAGCCTTGCGCGAGCAGATGCGTGCCCACCCGGAAGATCAGCAGGATCGGGATCGGCTACGCCAGTGGCAGGCCGACCGGTTGGGGCGAACCCATCGAGATCTGCTGGAGAGTGACCGCTACGGCCCCGCCGCCGAGTTTTTCCTGACCGATCTCTATGGCCCCGGGGATTGCGCCCGCCGCGATGCGGACGTGATGCGGGTGATGCCGACCGCCGAGCGGCTGTTGCCGGAGTCCGGCCTCAAGGTGCTGGCGCAGGCGATCGAGCTTGATGCCCTCTCCGAAGAGCTGGACTACCTGATGGTGGTGGCGCTGCGACGCATTGATGGCATTGATCCCATCACACCGGATCATTACACCATCGCCTATCGTGCCGTGGGTGAACAGGCGCGCCGGGAACATCAGATTGCGCTGGTGAGCGAGCTTGGGATGACGCTGGACAGACTGGCGAGAAAGCCACTGCTGGGGGCAACCCTCAAACTGGTGTCAGGTCCCGCCCATCTGGCGGGGCTTGGCGAGCTTTTCTCCTTTGTCGAGCGTGGTTATCAGGTGTGTCATCAGATGGGGCGTGCCAACGAGTTTCTCGAGACCATCGCCAGTCGTGAGACGGCCATCATGACGGCGCTCTTTAACGGCGACAGCCGTGCGCTGGGGTAAGGCTTACGCGAGGGATAAGCCGCCAGAATAACAAAGCGGGCCGATGAGCCCGCTTTTCGTTTATCACAGTTTGCCGATATGTAGCCCAATACAAGACCGGTCAGATCACCAGCAGATCCATGAAGGCATGTACCGGGGTGGCGGCAAGGCGCGGCCCATCCTGACAGAGGGCCAGAATATCGTTGACCCGTTTGGCCGGGAAACGGGTGGCCAGATTGTGCTGGAATTTCTCCACCAGCAGCGGGATCCCCTCCTCCCGACGGCGACGATGGCCGACTGGATACTCCACCTCCACCTTGGCGGTGTGAGTGCCGTCCTTGAAGAAGATCTGGATGGCGTTGGCAATGGAGCGCTTATCCGCCTCCAGATATTCGCGGCTGTAGCGTTTGTCCTCCTGCACCACCATCTTGCCGCGTAGCGCGTCAATGCGGGGATCGGCGGCAACATCGTCCTCGTAATCCTCGGCGATCAGGCGACCGAAGATGAGCGGTACCGCCACCATGTACTGCAGGCAGTGATCCCGATCGGCCGGGTTATTGAGGGAGCCGACCTTGCTGATGATGCGAATGGCCGACTCATGGGTGGTGAGTTCGATACTGTTGATCTCCTCCAGCCGTCCCTTCACCTGCCCATGCAGCTTCATGGCGCACTCCACAGCAGTTTGGGCGTGGAACTCGGCGGGATAGGAGATCTTGAACAGCACGTTCTCCATCACATAGCTGCCGTACCCCTGATGCAGAGCGAACTGATTGCCCTTGAACAGCACATCGTAGAAACCCCACTTGGGGGCGCTCAGTACGCCTGGATAGCCCATCTCGCCGCTCATGGTGATAAGGGCGAGGCGCACTGCGCGGGAGGTGGCATCCCCCGCCGCCCAGCTCTTGCGGGAACCCGCATTCGGGGCATGACGGTAGGTACGCAGGCTTTGCCCATCGACCCAGGCCTGGGAGACCGCATCGATCACCTGATCACGGGTGCCACCCAGCATGTGAGTCACCACGGCGGTGCTGGCGACCTTGACCAGCACCACGTGATCGAGACCCACCCGATTGAAGGAGTTCTCCAGTGCCAGCACACCCTGGATCTCGTGGGCTTTGACCATGGCCACCAGCACATCGGCCATGGTGAGCGGTGCCTTGCCATCGGCCACGCGAGTACGGGAGAGCCAGTCAGCAGTGGCGAGAATACCGCCCAGATTGTCGGAGGGGTGACCCCATTCGGCGGCCAGCCAGGTGTCGTTGTAATCGAGCCAGCGGATGATGGCACCGATGTCCCAGGCTGCCTTGACGGGGTCGAGGCAGAGCTGGGTGCCGGGCACCCGGGCACCATGGGGTACCAGTGTACCGGGGACGATGGGGCCAAGGTGTTTGGTACATTCGGGGAAGCGCAGGGCCAGCAGGCCACAGCCAAGGGTGTCCATCAGGCAGTAGCGGGCGGTGTCGAGGGCTGCCTCGCTGGTAATGGGGTGGTTGCAGACATAATCGGCAATATCGACCAGCACCTGATCGGGCTCGGGTCTGTGGTTGACGTCGACGTTGGCGGACATCGTGATTTCCTTATCGTTGTTGTAGAGAGACAAAGTGACGGGGGGCCGGGCCGACATAATCGGCGCTCGGGCGGATGATCCGGTTGTGCTCGCGCTGCTCCATCACGTGTGCGCACCAGCCGGTGACCCGCGAGCAGACGAAGATAGGCGTGAACAGCTTGGTCGGGATCCCCATGTAGTGATAGGCGCTGGCGTGGAAAAAGTCGGCGTTGGGAAAGAGCTCTTTCTCCTCCCACATCACCTTCTCCGCCTCGCAGGAGACGCGATAGAGGCGATCATCCCCTACCGCCTCGGCGAGTTTGGTCGACCACTCCTTGATGATGACGTTGCGCGGATCAGAAGTGCGGTAAATGGCGTGGCCAAAGCCCATGATCTTCTCCTTGGCCGCCAGCTTGGCCAGCAGTTCGCGCCTTGCCTGCGTTTCATCCTGCCAGTGTTCGATCATTGCCATGGCCGCCTCGTTGGCACCGCCGTGGAGCGGGCCGCGCAGGGTGCCGATGGCCGCGGTGATGCAGGAGAACATGTCAGAGAGCGTCGAGGCGCAAACTCGCGCCGCAAAGGTAGAGGCGTTGAACTCATGCTCGGCGTAGAGGATGAGAGAGACATGCATCACCCGCCGCTCCAGCTCGCTCGGCGCTTTCTGGTGCAGCAGCGCGAGGAAATGGCCACCGATACACTCTTCATCGGTATCGAGGGCGATGCGAACGCCCTCGTGACTGAACTTGTACCAGTAGATCAGAATGCCCGGAAAGGCGGCCAGCAGCCGATCCGCCACTTCATGCTCATGCTCGAAACCATCTTCCGGCTCCAGATCGCCGAGCATGGAGCAGCCGGTGCGCAGCACATCCATGGGGTGAGCATCGGCGGGAATGCGTTCCAGCACCTCCAACAGCGGCTGGGGCAAAGTGCGCAGGCGACACAGTTCGCGCTTGTAGGCGTCAAGCTGCTGCTCATCGGGCAACTCCTCCTTGAGCAGCAAATAGGCGACCTCCTCGAACTGGGCGCTGTCGGCCAGCTCCTTGATGTCATAGCCGCGATAGGTAAGACCGGTGCCACTCTTGCCCACGGTGCAGATACTGGTCTCCCCCGCACTCTGCCCGCGCAGACCTGCCCCGCCCAACGGTTTTTGCTGTCCCATAAGCTGCCTCCTATTCCTTGGCTGTAAACAGACGATCCAGTGTCTGCTCGTAGTGGTGATATCCGAGGAAGTCGTAGAGCGACTCCCGGGTCTGCATGGTCTCCACGACAGCCCGTTGATGGCCATCCTGGCGAATATGTTGATAGACGTTGAGGGCGGCCTGATTGGCGGCCCGGTTGGCACTCAAGGGATAGAGCACCATGTCGACTCCGTGCGCGGCCAGTTGCTCTTTGTCAAACAGCGCGGTTTTGCCGAACTCGGTCATGTTGGCGAGGATCGGCACTTCGGCCGCCAGCTTGAACTGGTCGTACTGGGCCAGCTCGGTCACCGCTTCGGCGAAGATCATGTCGGCCCCAGCGGCCACATAGGCGGCAGTGCGTTCAAGAGCAGATTCCATCCCCTCCACCGCCAGCGCATCGGTGCGCGCCATGATGACGAACTCGCCATTCTCGCGGGCATCTACTGCGGCCTTGATGCGATCACACATCTCCTCCTGCGTGACCACCGCCTTGTTGGGGCGATGACCACAACGCTTCTGAGCCACCTGATCTTCCATGTGCACGGCTGCCACTCCGGCGCGCTCGAACGCGCGAATGGTGCGGGCGATATTGAATGCCCCGCCCCAGCCGGTATCGATATCGACCAGCAGCGGCACCCGGGTGGCAGCAGTGATCCGCTCGGCATCGATCAGCACATCGTTAAGGGACGTCATGCCGAGATCCGGCAAGCCGTAGGAGGCATTGGCTACTCCGGCGCCGGAGAGATAGATGGCTTGAAAACCGCTGCGCTCGGCCATCAGCGCCATATAAGCATTGATGGTGCCGACGATCTGCAGGGGATGTTCATTGGCAAGGGCGGTGCGAAAGCGCAGGCCTGCCGAGGGGGACAAACTGGACATCATGACTCCTTTCACCTGTCTAGTTTGGCTATCTAATATCACGTTTACGTTAACGTCAATTATACTTTCGTAACATTCTGGCCGCAGGCAAGACAGGAAACCGGTTTTAGGGTAAATTTCACCAATTCCTTCAACAGGTTGAATTGTATGATGGAGCCCGGTTCCGTGATTGTCTGTCCGGCGTGCGACTTGCTGATCCAGCGCAAAGCACTGCCGCTGCGTCGCCATGCCCACTGCCCGCGTTGTCACCAACATCTCTATGGCCGTTATGCCTTTCGTCCCTCCCAGTTGATGGCCCTGACCATCACCGGATTTCTGCTGCTGCCCTCTGCCTTTTTTGAACCGCTGATCTATCTGCGGCTGGCTGGGGTCAACACCGACGCCGACCTGCTGCGCGGTATCCTGGTGCTGTTTGGCGAAAGTGAGTTTTGGGTGGCCTCTTTGGTGCTTTGGTGCGCCGTACTGGCACCGGTAGGATTATTGGCGGGGATCTTTGTGCTGGCTTCGGGTCTGGCCAAACGTTGGCACATTCTTCCCGTCACCTTGAAGCTGGTCGAGGTGTTTCGCCACTGGGCCATGCTGGAGGTCTATATCGTCAGCCTGCTGGTTGCCCTGTTCAAACTGATCGACATCGCCGATGTGCGCCTCGGTGGCGGGTTGCTCAGCCTCGGTATTTTGATGCTGCTCAACATGACCCTGCTGATCCTGTTTGACCCCGCCCCCTACTGGGCGCGGATCCCGTTAAAGGAGCCGGAACATGACCAGCGCCCGTGAGATGGGACTCTGCCGCTGCCATACCTGTGGTTTGCTGGTGCGCTATCAAGCCGGGGCAGTCTGCCCCCGTTGCAGCAGCAAATTGCAGGTGCGCATTCCCCGTTCCCTCGCCTGGTCGTGGGGCTTGCTGGCGCTCGCCACCTTCATGTTGCTGCCTGCCAATCTGTTGCCCATAACCCATTTCTACAACAAGGGGTTGCTGCAGTCAGATACCATCTTCAGCGGTATCATGATGCTCTATCGCAGCAAAATGAGCGGGATTGCCACCATAGTTCTCACCGCCAGCATACTGGTACCCGTGGGCAAGATATTGGGGCTGGGCTGGATCTGCTGGCAGTTGCAGCGGGCCAAGCCGGTGCGGCGCAAGCGCCAGCTGGTGATGTATCGGGTGATCGATTTTATCGGTCGCTGGTCGATGCTGGACTTGTTCGTGATTTCGCTGATGGTGGCGCTGGTCGATCGGGGTGTGCTGCTGAGTGTCCGCGCAGGCCCGGGGGCCACCGCCTTTGCCGGTGTGGTGGTGCTGACCATGATGTCGGCTCGCATGCTCGATACCCGTTTACTGTGGGACAAGGCGGCCCGTTGATGATTTCTCTGTTTTTGTCTGATGTGCTGTTTAATCAAGCCAATAAGGAGTCACTATGATCGGGGCTGAACCCGTCATCGAAAAGCGTCGCTGGTTATCGCCGGTCTGGCTGTTACCCCTGATAGCCCTGCTGCTGGCGGGTGGCTTTCTCTATCAGCAGGTATTGAGCCGTGGCCAGCTTATCCAGATCAACTTCGCCCAGGGCAACGGCATCTTGCCGGGTAAAACCCAGGTTCGTTATCAGGGGGTGGCCATCGGCGTGGTGCAGGAGCTCGAGCTTGCTGAAGATGGCCGCAAGATTGCCGTGCTGGCAAAAATCGATAGCCGTGCAAGACCGCTGATCCGCAAGGGTTCCGACTTCTGGCTGGTGAGCCCCAAAGCGTCGCTCACCGAGATCTCCGGCCTCGATACCCTGGTCTCCGGCAACTACATCAACCTGCAACCGGGGCGTGAAAGCAATCCGCTGGAGGAGACCTTCGATGCCCTGGAAGGCCCTCCCCCAGGCTATCAGGCACAGGGACGCATGCTGCACCTGACTGCCGATTCGCTGGGTTCGGTGGGGATTGGCGCCAAGCTCTATTTCCGCGGCATCGAGGTGGGCAGCGTCATCAATACCCGCCTGGGTCAGGACAACCAGAACGTCATTCTGGACCTGGTGATCGAGCCGCGTTTCGAACATCTGGTCAAAGCTGATACCCGCTTCTGGAATATCAGCGGCATCAAGGGCTCCTTCAGTCTGGCCGGGGTGAGCGTGGAGGCTGGCAGCCTCACTTCCATCCTGAGCGGCGGCATTGCCTTTGACTCGCCCAAAGATTCACCGGAGCCGGAGAAGGGACAGACCTTCGTCCTCTATAAAGGGCTGGCGGAAGCGGCGCGTGGCGAGCGTATCGACATTGCGGCTGGCGATCTTCCGGTCAAGGAGGGGATGTCCATCCTCTATGAGGGGATCGAGATTGGTCGTATCGACCCCATTCGGCTTACCGATAAAGGCCGGATGGTCACAGCGTTGATCAACCCGGAGCAGGCCTATCGCATTACCGACAAGAGCCAACTGGTATGGGAGAGCGTCTCCCTCTCCGCGACCGGTGTGCAGCATGCAGATCGCCTGCTCTCCGGCCCGGCCATTCGCCTCGACTATGTGGCGGGAAAACCGGCGCGGAAGATGGCTCTGACCGATCGCGCCCCCCAGAGCGGCACCAAGGTGACGCTGCAGGCTGACGATCTGGCGGGGCTCAATCAGGATGCACCTGTCTGGTACAAGGGATTGCAGGTGGGCCGTATCAGCCAGCTCACCCTGGATGCACGCGGCAATGCCAGCGTTGAGCTGGTGATGGCGCCGAACTATGGCCATCTGCTCAACCGTGCCCGCTTCTATCGCGCCGCCCCGTTGCAGATCGATGCCGATCTGAGCGGCATCAAGGTAGAAACCAGTCCGGCCAGTGCCTGGTTGGGGGGCGGGATCAAGCTGGTACAAGCCAGCAGTGGAGAGCGGATTAACCGTCTCTACCCGAGTCAGGAGCTGGCACTGCTTGGGGCACGTGATGCCAAGCCCCAGCGCTGGTTGCTCAAGGCAGATCAGGCCGATGGCATCGGCATTGGCTCACCTGTGCTCTATCTGGGGTTGGAAGCGGGCAAGGTCAAACAGCTACGCGCCGCCAAAGAGGGGGTCGAGATCGAACTCGAGATTGATGGGGTCTATGCTCCCCTCCTCGCCCAGCAACCCCAGTTCTGGAAAAAACCGGCCATCGACACCAAGGTGCGGGTCGATGGGGTGCAGGTCAAGGTGGGCAACCTCGGTACATTGCTGCGCGGTGCTATCGAGTTCGATCGGTTGGCCAATGGCCGCAGCAGCCATCAACTGTTCGATTCCAGGGAGCAAGCCAAGGCCAAGGTACGCCAGCTGTCACTGGTGGCAGAGAGTAATCCGGGGCTCGGGATTGGCAGCCCGATCCGCTATCGCGGGGTCGATATCGGCAAGATTGAGCAGATTGAACTGGAGCCGACCTTGGGGCAGGTGATCTTCAAAGCCGAGCTGGATGGCCAGTACGCCGAGCGTTTCCTGCAATCCGGCGCGCGCTTTACCCTGGTGCAAGCCAAGCTGGGTCTGGGCGGGGTCGCCCATCTCGATACCCTGATCAAGGGGGCCTTTGTCGAGGCCGAGCCCGGTAAAGGTGCGGGCCGAAGTAGCTTCCGCCTGAGCCAGAGCGGCCCGGCCGGTTTGGCCCTCACCCTGAAAAGCCCGTCGGTGAATGGCCTCTCGGTTGGCAGCCCGCTGCTGTTTCGCAAGATGGTGGTGGGCAGTGTCACCAAGGTGGCGCTGGCTCGGGATGGCAGCGAGGTGGTGATCGACGTTAACGTGGATCAGGAGTATGCCCATCTGGTGCGGGCCAACTCCCGTTTCTGGAATGTCTCCGGGGTCAAGGCGGATATCGGTCTGACTGGCGGCACTATCGAAGTGGAGACGGTGCAGAGCTTGCTGGCTGGCGGCATTGCCTTCAATACCCCGGAGAAAGAGATGGGTCCAACCGTCAAGGCAGGACACAGCTATCCGCTCTACGGCAAGGCCGAGAAAGAGTGGCTGGAGTGGAGCCCGCGCATCCAGCCCTGATCCCTCCCCTTTGTGTATCTCATCCAAGCCCGGCCCCGTGCCGGGCTTTTTTATATTCCGGTGCCTGGGGTTCAGATTCAGAATATTCCTCGCCTTGTGGTAGGATATCGCCCCTCTTTTTCGGTCAACGAGACGGCACAGTGCACGACAACACCTTCCTTCCCGATTACTTTTTACGCCACATAGCGGCCATCATGCCGGCCCATCTCTCGATGGATGAGTTTGTGGCCAGTTGTCGACGTCCGCTGCGTCGCAGCATTCGGGTCAATACCTTGAAGATCGCCGTCTCCGACTTCGTCGCCCTGATGCAGCCACTGGGTTGGCAGCTCGACCCGGTGCCCTGGTGTGACACCGGCTTCTGGCTGACCCGCCGCGATGAAACCGTTCCGCTGGGCAACACAGCCGAACATTTGAGCGGACTCTTCTACATTCAGGAAGCGAGCTCCATGCTGCCGGTGACGGCGCTCTTTGCCTGCGACAAGATCAAAGCGGACGGCATGTTGCTGGATGCAGCGGCGGCCCCCGGCTCCAAGACCACCCAGATCGCGGCCCTGATGAACAATCAGGGAATGCTGGTTGCCAACGAGTTTTCCAGCAGCCGGTTGAAAGTGCTCAGCGCCAATATCCAGCGCTGCGGCGTGACCAATGTGGGCATGACCCATTTTGATGCCAAGGTGTTTGGCCAGTGGTTACCGGAGACCTTCGATGCCATCCTGCTCGACGCCCCCTGCTCCGGCGAAGGGACGGTGCGCAAGGATGAAGATGCCTTGCGCAACTGGAGCATCGAGAGCATCGACGAGATTGCGGCGGTGCAGCAAGGGTTGCTGGAGAGCGCCTTCCATGCTTTGAAACCGGGTGGCGTACTGGTCTACTCCACCTGTACCTTGAGTGAGCAGGAGAATCAGGCGGTCTGCCAATCCCTGCTGGACAAGTTTGGCGATGCCTTGAGTTTTGACTCGTTGGCTGACCTGTTCCCTCATGCAGAGCAAGCTTGTACATCCGAAGGATACCTGCACGTTTGGCCCCAAATCTTCGATAGTGAAGGCTTTTTCGTCGCCAGATTGCGCAAGCATCACTCTGTGCCCAACACCATGTTCAAGCCGGGCAAGCTGGGTAAATTCCCCTTTGCGCCGCTTCCTGCCAAAGAGGCTGAACCCATGTTGCGCGAGATTGAAGCCAACTTTGGGGTGGCACCGCAGGGTCAGCTGTTTGGCCGCAATGACGAGATCTGGCTCTTCCCTCAGCGGTTTGATCAGGTGCAGGGCAAGTTGCGCTTCGATCGCATCGGCATCAAGTTGGCCGAAACCTTCAAGAAAGGCTATCGCCTCACTCATGAGTGGGCACTGGCCTATGGCGATAAAGCGAGCAAGGGTGTTGTCGAGCTGGATAGCGCCAATGCGCGGGAATTCATGATGGGACGGGACGTCTGGCCAGAACAGGATGCGGGCGCTGGCGAGGTGATCGTCCGCTATCAGGGGCATACCCTGGGCATGGGGAAATGGGTGGGTAGTCGGGTCAAGAATGCCCTCCCCCGCGAGCTGGTGCGTGACAACAATCTGTTCAATGCGTAGTGGGCCGTTCGGTGCATAAGCACTTGAACGAGTCTGAAATACCCACACTCTGGTTGAACTTTTCTTCGGATCTTGAAAAGCCTTGAGCCTTGTCTAAGCTTAAGGCAATCCGAACACCAGTTAGCGCACGGCTCTGCAAGGAGCCAATTCCCCTATGCCAGGTACAAGGAATTCGTACCTGGCTTTTTTTATCTCTTCACGTATCGCTGTTACTTCACTTTTGTGTCTATTCAACAGTCTCTTCGACCTGTATGGCGACTCTGTTTTCAAACGGAGGTTCTCTACCCAGCTCATGTTGGTAGAGCAGATCGATCGCCTGCTCGATAAGTGATGCCTGACTGTCTTCGAGATGAAGACCCAGAGCGGCCAATCGCTCGGCGTGGCGATTGCTGATCCAGCATTGCAGCCGGGTATGGGTCTCCTGCTTGCGTTTTACATGTTGGCGCTGCCGCTCGGCATTGTTTTGGGGCCCCGCCTCTTGCTCTTCACGCACTGTCATTTTTTGGCTCATATGTCCTTGCGATGTTCCATTTCCAGATTTGTTATCTCTCATCACATGCCATTATCCATTGGAAGATGCCCCTTCCACCTTGGGCTGCTGGCTGCACGGCAAATATATCATCAGATCAACAAGATATCATTTAACATAAAAAATGCAGTAGCGCAGTTATGTCAAAGCAAGCCATCAAGGGCATGATCGGAGAATTTGTGGGCGTCATCGAAATACTCCTGCAGGGTTCGCATATCCTTGTGGCGCGTCACCTCAATGATCTTGTTCATCGGCTTGCCGGCAGTTACCGCTGAGGTGATAAATCCACGGCGCAGGCTATGGCCACTGACGTAGAGATCGTCGATGGTTTGGCCAGTTCGCCGCTTGATCATCAGATTGATGCCCTGGGGGCCGAGTGGTTCAGCCATCAGTTGACCCCAGCGGTTCATGCGCCGAAACAGCGGCCCCTCGCTGATCCGGCTTTTGTGTAGCCATTTTTGCAGTGCCGACACGGGGCAATAGTGTTTGCCCGGGATCAGGGCTATCTCGGTTTCATGCAGCTGATGCTTGCTCGGTTTGAGGCGAAGGCGGATCCCCTGCCCCACAAAATCGAGATCGCTCACCTCAATTCGGGCTGCTTCCGAGCGGCGCAAGGCGCCACTAAACATCAAGAGCAGCAGGGTGTGATCACGCAAGCCCGCCAGATCATGGGTGTCGATGCCATCCAGCACCTGGGTCAATGGTTGCAGCGTCAGGGCGCCGGTTTTGCGTTTACGGTTATCCCCCAACCTGACAATACCACGCATCATCTCCTTGATTTCGGGATGTTCGGTGGGCATGGGGTGAATGCCTTTCTGCTTGAAGGCATAACGGATCCCCGCCAGCCGTCTCACCAGGGTTGCTGGTTTTCGAGGCTCGCCATTACGCAGTTCTCCCTTCCCTTCCTCTTTATCCAGCCATATCCAGTCGGCCAATACGCCGTCGGCCTGATCAGCGAGAAAATTCATGATGTCGTGATGGGTCGTTTGTAGCGGATCCAGCCCGTGCAATTGACACCAGAAGACAAAAATACGGGTATCCGCCTGATAGGCATTGAGGGTGGAATCCGCTTTTGCACTGCGTAAAAAGCGGCGTGCCCGACTATTTAGCTGTGCATCGAAAACAGTCTGCAGTGACTGATGAGCTGGATTGGACAAGGATGGATATGCCACGGAACTCTATGATTCATATGAAGTTTGAGAGGATCTTACAGGATCCTTCCCATACATCAAGTATCGATAATGAATATTATCGATACTTAGAACATCTTATTTCAATACCCTTTGACCACTCTGAATAAAGGAAACATAGGAATATCATTCGACCCAGTTTAGCAGAAACGAAAAAGTAAAATTGGCAGGAAGAAGTGAGAGATAACGCGGCTCAGTGTTTATATTCAGGTGGGTAATCAGCTTGGCATTTGAAATATAAAAAGCCCCAAGCAAAGGGGCTTCGGTGTTATTTTTTCGCCAGTTTGAATAGTTCAAAGAAATTTCGGCTGGTCGCTTCTGCCAATTCGTTAAGCGGAATATGGCGCAGATCAGCAATAAACTGCGCAACGTCTCGTACAAAGGCGGGTTCGTTCTCCCTCCCCCGATGCGGTATGGGGGCAAGATAGGGCGAGTCGGTCTCGACCAGCAATCTGTCGAGGGGCAGAGCCTTGACCACCTCTTGCAGGGCGGACGCATTTTTGAAGGTGGCGATCCCGGAGATGGAGATATAGAACCCCATCGCCATCGCGGCTTGCGCCATCTCGAGAGACTCGGTGAAACAGTGCAGCACACCGCCAACCTGATCTGCTCCCTCTTCACGCATGATCTGCAAGGTATCTTGCTGGGCATCGCGGGTATGGATGATCAGCGGCTTGTTCAGCGCGCGAGCAACCCGGATATGTTCGCGGAAAGAGGCTTGCTGAACTTCCTTGTTCTCGGGCGAGTAAAAGTAATCGAGACCGGTCTCACCGATGGCCACCACACGTGGATCGGCAGCTTGCTTGAGCAGCAACTCGGCATCGACACCGGGTTCCTGATTGAGCGGGTGTACCCCGCAAGAGGCAAACACCTGGGGATAGGGCGCGATCGCCTCGAGCATGGTCGGGAATTGTGCTTGAGTCACACTGACACAGAGAAAATATCCCACGTCCAGTTTCGCGGCCTTTGCCAGTACATCAGCCATGCTGGTCTGCTTGCTACCATAGCTGAGGCGATCGAGATGACAGTGGGAATCAACGAGTAACATATAAAACCTTTCTGCTTGTCAGTACTTATAACCAGCGACTGAGCCAGTTCATCAGATGGATGGTGGGATTGGAGAGCTGTCCCGGCTGACATGCGGCTTTCAGGGCAACCAGATCTTGTTCTGCCTCCAGCAGTTTTTCGCTGGAGTGCTGCTCCGCCAACCGTTGACTCAAGATGGCCAGATCAGGCATTGCCAGCTGATGGTGACCACATCCGGCCTGGGTTTTCAGGGCATCGCACAAGAAGAGCTGCAACCAGTGCAACCTGACCTGCGTCTCCTGACCAAGCTGGCTGCACAATGCCGTCGCCTTGACCGGACTTTGACTCAGGGCGACAAACTGCTCCAGCAGTTCGCGGCGAGTACCGTCCTGTTGCTGCTCGATATAGTCGAGTACCCGCAGCGGGGCCCCCTGACAGATCCGCACCTGAGCCAGAGTGGCCTGATGACCCTGCTCGGCCAACCAGCGTACTGTTTCCCCTTCCGCAGGCAACTGACAGACATGTTTGTGACAGCGACTGAGAATGGTGGGAAGCAACCGGGAAACCTGGGAGGCAATCAGCAACAGCAAGCTGTCGCCGGCCGGCTCTTCCAGGGTTTTCAACAGGGCGTTGGCTGCCGATTCGGTCATCCGCTCCGCATCAGGAATGATCACCACCTTGCCACGGCCGAGCTGGGCAGAGCCCTGCAGCCGGGTGCAGATCTCTCGAATGGCCTCGACCCCGATGGTCTTGCTGTCGCGCGTTATGGTGCCGAGATCCGGGTGGTTGCCCTTGTCAAACAGCTGGCAGGAGTGGCACTGACCACACGGCTCTCCACGATCCGGTTGTTGGCAAAGGTGCAAACGCGCCAGCCGCTCAGCCAGTTGCTCCTTGCCAAGACCGGGATCGCCCAGCAACAACCAGGCGTGGCCGAGACGACCGGACTGTGCCGTCTGGCTCAGGGCATGCCAGTCAGGGATCAGCCAGGGATACATAGGGGCTCGTTCGACAGATAGTGATCCAATGCACGCTCGATGGCAGCTTTGACCTGTTCCGGCATTTGCGCCGCATCGATCACCACAATGGAATCATCCTTGGCGGCCAGTTCGAGATAACGAGTTCGGGTACGCTCGAAGAAGCTCAGTTGCTCCAGTTCGATGCGATCCAGCTCGCCGCGATGGCGGGCGCGCTGCAAGCCAAGGGCAGGATCGATATCGAGATAGAGGGTGAGATCCGGCTTGAAGTTGCCGAGCACCGCCTGCTTGATGGCACCGATAAGCTGGGCAGCGATACCACGGCCGCCACCCTGATAGGCCTGGGAGGAGAGATCGTGGCGATCCCCCACCACCCAGACACCGTCGGCCAGTGCGGGTTTGATGCGGGTCTCCACCAGTTGTACCCGGGAGGCGTACATCAGCAGCAGTTCTGCCTCGATGGTGAGGCGCTCGTCGTGCACCTCTTTGACGATGGCCCGCATCCGCTCGGCCAGCGGCGTACCACCCGGCTCCCGGGTGCACTCGATCCGATCGATGCCGTGACGCTGCAGATAGTCGGTCACATAACGCACGGCCGAGCTCTTCCCTGCCCCTTCCAATCCTTCGATCACAATAAATTTAGACATTAGGGTTTCTTCAATATGTATTCGCGAACCGCCCGATTGTGTTCATCGAGGGTCTTGGAGAAATAGTGGGCACCGCCCCCCTTGGCGACAAAGTAGAGATAGTCGGTCGACTTGGGGTTAAGCGCAGCTTCGATGGAGGCCTTGCCCGGCATGGCAATAGGCGTGGGCGGCAGACCATCGATCACATAGGTGTTGTAGGGATTCTTGTCGGTCAGATCGCTGCGGCGAATGTTGCCATCGTAGCGATCTTTCACCCCGTAAATGACGGTGGGATCGGTTTGCAACTTCATGCCCAGACGCAGTCGATTAACAAACACCGAGGCGATCTGTGCCCGCTCGTCCGGCTGGCCGGTCTCTTTCTCGATGATGGAGGCCATGATCAACGCCTCGTAGGGGGTCTTGTAAGGCAGGTTGGCCTGACGTTTCTCCCAGCTCTGCTGCAGGAAAGTCTCCATATCCTGATGGGCACGACGCAGGATCGAGAGATCGCTGGCATGGGTGGTATAGGCGTAGGTTTCCGGCAGAAACCAACCCTCCAGCTTGCCATTCTCGATGCCGAGCTCCTGCGCCAGGTCGGCTTCGGATTGCTCGACGGTCAATCGCTCAAGGTATGGGGCGCTGGAGAGCTGCTTCTGCCAATCCTCGAAACGGGAACCTTCGACGAAGGTGAGGCTGAAGTGAAACTCCTTACCCGATGCGAACAGAGAAAGGGTCTCCTTGAGAGGGGCCCCTTCCTTGATTTCGTAGGTGCCCGATTTGATGGCCACCAGTTCGGGGTGGCTGCGCAGCCAAAGCCGCACCGCCCAGGGGCTGGTTTCCCCCTCACCCAGTTCGGCGATGAGGCGCGCCGCATGGGCGCCCTTCTCCACCGTAAAGAGCCGGGTCGGCCCCTTGTTGGTGAGCGTCTCTACCTGTTGCCATTTGTAATGTACATAGCCCCCGGCAGCGGCTACCGTCAGTGCCGCCCCCGCGAGCAGGGTGTAAAGCCGATTAAACTTCAATGACCAAACGCTCCTGTAAACGGCGACTCAATACCGCTGGGGGATAGTGAATATCCTCTATGCCATTGACCGGCACGATCCCCATCAGGGTATTGGTGAGCCACACCTCTTCAGCCTGCCATAGTGACTCCAGCGGAGCCTCTACCACACGCAACTCAATACTCATCTGTTTCAGCATCGCCATCACCTGGCGGCGCATGATGCCATCGACACCACCGCGGGCGAGATCGGGCGTAAACACCGTCTTGCCCCGACGCCAAAACAGATTGGCACTGACCCCTTCAATGAGAAAACCGCGACTGTTAAGCACTATCCCTTCGACTGCATTTCGACTGACAAGTTCGCTTTTCAGCAATACCTGCTCCAGACGATTCAAAGTTTTAAGCCCGGCCAGCATGGGCGCATCGCCGATCCGCTGGCGGCACACCACTATCTCGATCCCCTCCTGTTGCCACTGGCCATAGTGAGTGGGAAATGACGCCAGAGTGACAATCCGGGTTGTGTGCTGACATACGCTGCCATCATAGCCCCGCCCCCCTTCGCCGCGGGTCAGGATCACCTTGGCCACGCATTGTGGCTGGTCGGCCACCATCTCTTCAACCTCCCGGGTCAAGAGATCCCAGTCCGGTTCAACCAATCCCAACCGGTTGTTCGCCTGCTGCAACCGTGCCAGATGGGCAGGCCACTGCAACACGCGCCCCTCCCTGACCGCCATGGTGGTGAAATGACCGTCACCATAAGCCAGCCCCCGATCATAGGCCGAGATGGTATCAAGCTTCATGCCATTGATAAGCAAAGGGATCCCTCCGATAAAAAAGGCCCGATACCGGCAGTATCGGGCCTGTGTCTTTGCCCTGCGGCAAATTATACGCGTTTGAAGATCAGTGAGCCATTGGTGCCGCCAAAACCAAACGAGTTGGAAAGGGCGTACTCGAAGCTACCTGGCTTGGCCACATGGGGTACCAGATCCAGATCGCACTCATCATCCGGGTTGTCCAGGTTGATGGTGGGCGGAGCCACCTGATCACGCAGGGCCAACACTGTGATGATCGCCTCGATGGCACCGGCGGCGCCCAACAGGTGACCGGTCATGGACTTGGTGGAGCTGACCATCAGGGATTTGGCGTGCTCACCAAACACCGACTTCATGCCACGCAGTTCAGCCACATCACCCAGCGGGGTGGAGGTACCGTGCGCGTTGATGTAACCAATCTGCTCGGGGGCAATGCCAGCATCCTTGATGGCATTTTTCATGGCGCGAGCACCACCGTTGCCATCTGCAGGAGGCGCAGTCATGTGGTACGCGTCACCGCTCATGCCAAAACCTACCAGCTCGGCGTAGATCTTGGCGCCACGGGCCTTGGCGTGTTCGTACTCTTCCAGCACCAGTACACCGGCACCGTCACCCAGCACGAAACCATCGCGATCTTTATCCCACGGACGGCTCGCTTTTTGCGGCTCGTCGTTGCGGTTGGAGAGTGCCTTGGCGGCAGCGAAGCCACCCATCCCCATCGCGGTGGAGGCTTTCTCGGCACCGCCGGCGACCATCACGTCGGCATCACCGTAAGCGATCATCCGGCCAGCCATACCGATGGCATGGGTACCTGTGGTACAGGCGGTAGTCACGGCGATGTTCGGCCCTTGCAGACCTTTCATGATGGAAAGATGACCGGACACCATATTGATGATGGTGGACGGAACGAAGAAGGGACTGATCTTGCGCGGGCCGCCGTAGACCAAGCTTTCGTGGTTCTGTTCAATCAGACCCAGACCGCCGATACCGGAGCCAATCGCCACGCCGACACGTTCGGCATTCTCTTCATTGATGGTCAGGCCGGAATCATCCAGCGCCTGCATACCGGCCGCGATGCCGTATTGAATGAAGAGATCCATCTTGCGAGCGTCTTTACGGTTGATACCGTACTGCTCGGGATCGAAATCCTTGACCAGACCTGCGAAGCGGGTTGCAAACTCGCTGGCATCAAAATGTTCGATAAGGGAAATGCCGCTCTGCCCGTTGAGCAGTGCTTGCCAGCTGGATTCGGCAGTGTTACCCACCGGGGAAAGCATCCCCAAGCCGGTCACCACGACTCTGCGTTTTGACACTGAGGTAGTCTCCGAGAGGTGTTTTGAAAGGGAACAAATACAAAAGAAGCGGCCCTTGGGCCGCTTCTCTTAGAACAGGAACTTATTCCTGATTAGCGGTGATGTAGTCGATAGCCGCTTGAACAGTGGTGATCTTCTCGGCTTCTTCATCAGGAATTTCGGTATCGAATTCTTCTTCCAGCGCCATTACCAGTTCAACGGTATCCAAAGAGTCAGCGCCCAGGTCGTCGACGAAGGAGGCAGCGTTCTTAACGTCTTCCTCTTTAACACCCAGTTGTTCGATGATGATTTTCTTTACGCGTTCTTCGATGTTGCTCATGACCTGAATTTTCCTTTAAAAATACGCTATTTGCGTCTGGTTGGGGTAGTTTATTCAATTGACGTGAGTTTGCAAGTAGCTTGCCGCTGGTCAAACCACGAAATGTGCCAAACTTCGGCGTACTATCGCAAATTTGAACAGATCTTACGACAAATTGATTACACCATGTACATCCCGCCATTAACATGCAGGGTTTCGCCGGTGATATAGGCTGCTTCATCAGAAGCCAAGAATACCACAGCTGCGGCAATTTCTTTTGGATCACCCAAACGGGCGGCAGGCACCTGACTCATGATGCCGGCACGTTGATCGTCATTCAGGGCACGGGTCATGTCGGTTTCGATGAAACCGGGGGCAACCGCGTTCACTGTGATACCACGGGATGCCACTTCCCGCGCCAACGATTTGGTAAAACCAACCAGACCGGCCTTGGCGGCAGCATAGTTGACCTGACCGGCATTGCCCATGGTTCCCACCACGGAGCCAATGCTGATGATGCGACCGTGACGTTTCTTCATCATGGCACGCAACACCGGTTTGCTCAGACGATAAAGCGAGGTCAGATTGGTATCGATGATCTCGTTCCACTCGTCATCTTTCATCCGCATCAACAGGTTGTCACGGGTGATCCCCGCGTTGTTGATCAGGATGTCGATGTCGCCAAAGCGCGCCTTGATGGCGGCGAAGACGGCTTCGATGGATTCTTGGCTGGTCACGTTCAGTGCCATGCCGCAACCATTGTCGCCCAGATAGGCGCTGATCGCCTCGGCACCGCTCTCGCTGGTCGCCGTACCGACCACTTTCGCGCCACGGGCCACGAATGTTTCGGCAATCGCACGGCCGATGCCACGACTGGCACCGGTCACCAACACAACCTTATCGGTAAAGCTCATCACTTGCTCCTGTTTACTTGATCTGGGCCAGCGCCTGCTCGAAAGAGACGGCATCGTTGGCGTGAATACCTTCCACGCGCTTGTCGATGCGCTTGGCGAGCCCGGTCAACACTTTGCCCGGTCCCATCTCGATCTCGAGGGTAACGCCCTCATTGGCCATCCGCTCGACAGTCTCGGTCCAACGAACCGGGCTGAACAGCTGACGTACCAGCGCTTGCTTGATGGCGGCCGGATCCTGTTCACAGGATACGTCGACATTATTGATGACCGCGATGGTTGGAACCTTGACCTCGATCCCGTCCAGCGCAGCTGCCAGTTTTTCTGCGGCAGGTTTCATCAGCGCGCAATGAGACGGCACGGAGACTGGCAGCGGCAACGCACGCTTGGCGCCAGACTCTTTCATCAGCACATTGGCGCGCTCAACGGCCTCTTTGTGACCGGCGATAACCACCTGGCCCGGGGAGTTGAAGTTGACCGGAGAGACCACCTGCCCTTGTGCCGCTTTTTCGCAGTTGGCGGCGATGGATTCGTTATCCAGACCGATGATAGCAGCCATGGCGCCGGTGCCTTCGGGTACCGCTTCCTGCATGGCCAGACCACGCAGCTCGACCAGTTTGACCGCATCGGCAAAATCAAGTGCGCCACTGCAAACCAGCGCGGAGTACTCACCCAGGCTGTGACCCGCCATGACGGCGGGGGTTGCCCCACCCAGCTGTTGCCACAGGCGCCACAGGGCGACAGAGGCCGTCAGCAGCGCAGGCTGGGTGTGCCAGGTTTTGTTCAGATCTTCAACCGGACCATTCATCACCAGGGCAAACAGGTCATAACCCAGCACCTGACTCGCCTCGGCGAAGGTCTCCTTGATCACGGCATGTTGTTCGGCCAGCTCGGCCAGCATGCCAACGGACTGGGAACCTTGTCCCGGGAAGGCAATGGCAAATTGGGTCATCATTGATTCCTTTTAGATAAGACAAAAATGAAATCGGTGACGGGATGATGGGCGCACCATCCCGCCGAAGATCAGAGGCGAACCAGCGCCGAGCCCCAGGCAAAACCGCCACCAAAGGCTTCCAGCAGTACCAGCTGACCCGGTTTGATCCGGCCATCCCGCACCCCTTCGTCGAAGGCGACCGGAACAGAAGCGGCAGAGGTATTGCCGTGCTTGTCGAGGGTCAGCACCACTTTATCGAGGCTCATACCGAGCTTCTTGGCGGTGGCACTGATGATGCGGAAGTTGGCTTGATGCGGCACCAGCCAGTCCAGCTCGCTCGGCTCGATACCTGCAGCGGCCAACGTTTCGGTTACGATCTCGCTCAAACGGGTGACCGCGACCTTGAAGACATCGTTGCCCTTCATATACATGTAGGCTTCGAGCTCGGCACCCGGCATGCCGCGACGGGGATGAGGCAGCTTGAGCAGCTCACCATAACGGCCATCGGCATGAAGATGGGTTGAGAGGATACCAGGCGTCTCGCTGGCACCGACAATCACAGCCCCTGCCCCATCACCAAACAGGATGATGGTGCCGCGATCTTGCGGATCGCACATGCGGGAGAGCACATCGGCCCCGACAACCAGCACATGGCGGGCAGCGCCGGATTTGACGAACTGATCGGCAATGGAGAGCGCGTAGGTGAAACCGGCACAGGCCGCTGCCACGTCAAAGGCAGGAATGCCCGGTACGCCGAGCAGCCCCTGCAGCTCGCAGGCGGCAGCCGGGAAGGCATTTTCAGCACTGGTGGTGGCCAGCACTATCATATCGAGATCAGCAGCGGTCAAACCGGCTGCATCCAGGGCACGCAGAGCGGCCTGGTAAGAGAGGGTGGCAACGGTCTCGTCAGCACCGGCAATACGGCGCTCACGGATACCGGTGCGTTCCACGATCCACTCATCACTGGTCTCAACCATCTGCTCGAGATCGGCGTTGGTACGCACTGAACTCGGCAGGTAGCTGCCAGTACCCAGAATTTTGCTATGCATAGAGTTCTTATAGATCCCTGTCAGAGAAGACAGCTTCAAGGCGATCTGCTATTTGCAGTGGAAGTTGATGTTTGGCCTCTTGTGCGGCCAGCAGGATCGCATTACACAGAGCGCGCCGTTCGGCCCGCCCATGACTTTTTACCACAATGCCGCGCAATCCTAACAGACTTGCCCCGTTATACTGGTCGGGGTTCAGGTAAGAAAAACGCCGTTTGAACATAAATCCGGCGATCCGGCCAAGAAAAGTGCGTTTCTTGCGGGGATATCCGGCCAGCTGGGCCATCATCCGCACCACCCCCTCGGCCGTCTTGAGGGCGACATTGCCGACAAAACCGTCGCAGACGATCACATCGCTGTCACCGCTGAAGATGCGATCTCCTTCGATGAACCCGACATAATTGAGCGCGTGGCACTGGCGCAACAATTCGGCACTGTGGCGTACCAGATCATTGCCCTTGATCTCCTCCTCGCCGATGTTGAGCAAGGCAACACGGGGGGATGCAATCCCTTCGACCTTTTCGGCTACGACGGAGCCCATCACGGCAAACTGCAACAGGGTATCCGCATCGCAACTGACGTTGGCGCCGAGATCCAGCATCACGGTGCGCTTGCCGCTCAATGTCGGCAGCGCCTTGATAAGTGCCGGCCGATCGACCCCGGGCAGGGATTTGAGCACGCACTTGGCCATCGCCATCAGCGCACCGGTATTGCCGGCACTGACGCAAGCATCGGCCTCACCGGCTTTCACCAGATTGAGTACCACCCTCATGGAGGAGTCTTTCAGAGTACGCAGCGCCACGATCGGTTTATCGCCCATGCCAACCACTTGGGATGCATGTACGAAACGGACTCGGGGATGATTCAGCAAGCCATGTTGCTGCAGCAGAGAGGAGGTCTGGTGCTGGTCGCCGACCAGCATCAGTTTTAGCTGGGGTAAAAGAGACAGTGCCTGCACGGCGGCAGGCACTGTTTCCGAGGGGCCAATATCTCCCCCCATGATGTCTAGCGCGACAGTTTGCGTAGACAAAGGCAATCCTTAAGCGATTACCTTTTTACCGCGGTAGAAACCATCGGCAGTCACGTGGTGACGACGATGGATTTCGCCACTGGTCTGATCAACAGTCAGGGCAGCGGTGGTCAGCGCATCGTGGGAACGACGCATGCCACGCTTGGCACGGGTTTTACGGTTCTGTTGTACGGCCATTGTAGGCTAACTCCTAAATTCACTTACGTTTAAGCTCTTCAAGAACTGCAAAGGGATTCGGCCGCTCATCAGCAGGTTCGATTTCACCCCAAGTCATCTCCATGTTACCGCGGGGACACACATCCAGAGAATGCATGGCTACCTGAGGCAACGAGAGGATGAGTTCATCCTCCAGGATTTGATGAAGATCCATCTCGCCGTTTTCGTCCAACTCAATGGGCTCATAAGCTTCCGGCAGTTCTTCCTCGTTTGTTCTTTCGAACAGCGGAGTGTAGATAAATTCAGCTTCACAGAGATGTTCGAAAGTCTCTCCGCAACGTTGGCAAACCAGGTCAACCTTGGCATGGGCAGTGCCTTTCATAACGGTTAACTTCTGGACATCTTTGCCAAAGTGCAGCGATACCTCGATATCACTCCGCAAGCCAGCGGTTGATTCCTCCAGCCTGGGCATCTGCGACTTTTCCACTATCCCGACATAGTCGAGCAGCTTCAAGGCACTACGGACTGGATCAACCTTAACGGGCAACTTCACCTTTTGCATAGGGCGCGAATAATATAGGTCCAACAACTGATAGTCAAAGGAAAAAGTCCTTACCGCCGATGATTTTAACGCCACAAGTCCCTAGAATGCCGGTACTTGCTTTCATCGGTACCTGATTATGCCACAGAATCTGATCCTCGCCTCAACTTCTCGCTATCGCAAAGCCCTGCTGGAGAAGCTTGGCCTCCCCTTTGAATGTGCGGCTCCCGATGTGGATGAACGCCCGCTGGCTGGCGAATCCGCCGAGGCGCTGGTGGCAAGACTGGCTCGTGCCAAGGCTGATGCTGTCGCCCAACATCGTGATCACGGCTTGATCATCGGATCTGATCAGGTGTGTGTCTGCAATAATCACATCCTCGGCAAACCGGGCACCATCGACAATGCCATCGCCCAGCTGATGGCGGCTCAAGGTCGCAGCGTCACCTTTTACACCGGGCTGTGCGTACTTAACGCTGCAACCAATGAGATTCATCAATTGATTGAACCGTTTACGGTCCACTTTCGCGATCTCGACGAATCCGCCATTCGCCGCTATGTAGAGGCTGAACTGCCCCTCGATTGTGCGGGCAGTTTCAAATGCGAAGGGATGGGGATCGTGCTGTTCAAGGGGCTGGAAGGGCGCGATCCTAACGCCTTGATCGGTCTGCCGCTGATCGGCCTGATCGAGCTGCTGGAGCGCCACGGTATTGCCCTGCCCTGATTGCGGACGAATAGATAAGCTAGAACGAGAATATAAAAAGCCCGGTCAATACACCGGGCTTCTGTTATCAATCAGATCGATGTCTCTTAAAGAGAGGCGTTTATAACAGCGCGCGAAGAGCCGCCATGGAATCCACCACCGCCACAGGCCCGTGACGACCGAGGGCATCACGACTATCTACACCCCAAGTAACGCCAATACGCGGCATGGCGATTGCTTCGGCCATCGCCATATCGTGAACAGAGTCGCCGATCATTACGGCCTGACGGGGTGATAGCCCCAGCTCGTCCAGGATCTGCTCAAGCATCAGCGGATCAGGCTTGGAGCGAGCCTCATCGGCCCCACGACTGGTCACAAACGACGGGCGCAGCCCGGTCTCATCCAATACCCGATCCAGCCCACGGCGTGATTTGCCGGTCGCGACGGCCAGTTGCAGCCCTCGTGACCGCCAATCATGCAGCAACTCCCCTGCCCCAGAAAACAACGGGCTGGGGGTGGCATCGTGCAGATAGTGATGACGATAGCGATCGATGAGTGCGGCAATCTGGCGCTCATCAAAGGCACTACCACTGCCACTACTTAAAGGGAATAGACGGGACATGGCGACATCAAGGCTCAATCCGATGATCTGCCGGATCTGGGCTGGTGCAGGTACCGCCAGCTCACAATCTCTGGCGGCCCCTTGCACACAGGCAACAATCCGGGCTACCGAATCCATCAGGGTGCCGTCCCAATCGAAAATGGCGAGTCGGATATCCTGCATCAGCGTGGCAAGCCGTTGAGGAAGTTGTCGAGCTCAGGTGCCAGCGGCGCTTCTACCTGCATTTCGCGACCATCAGCCGGATGGGTGAAGCTGAGCTTCCAGGCATGCAAAAAGAGCCGTTTCAGACCTTGGCTGCGCATTTTCTCGTCAAACGCCGCTTCACCGTACTTATCGTCACAGGCGATCGGGTGACCGGCATGCAGGGTGTGCACGCGGATCTGGTGAGTTCGGCCTGTGATGGGGCTGCACTCGACCAGGGTCGCTTCGGCAAATTGACGCACGATACGGAACCTAGTTTCGGAGGGCTTGCCATCGGCACTGACCCGCACCACCCGTTCACCTGACTGCAGATCGTTTTTGCGCAGCGGGGCATTGACCACCTTGACGTGAGCCTGCCATTTGCCGCGCACCAGCGCCAGATACTGCTTGCGCATCGTTTTGACCCGCAACTGTTCATGCAGGCTGCGCAGGGCGCTGCGTTTTTTGGCAACCAGCAATACACCAGAGGTGTCGCGATCCAGTCGATGAACCAATTCGAGGAAACGGGCTTCCGGACGTAGGGCTCGCAGCCCCTCAATAACGCCAAAACTCAGGCCACTGCCACCGTGTACTGCCATGCCGGAGGGCTTGTTCAGCACGATCATGGCATCGTCTTCGAACAGGATCTGGCTCTCCAGACGCTGGATAACCCCGAGGTTGGCCGATGGCAGTTCATTCTTCTCGGCAACGCGCACGGGGGGGACCCGCACCTCATCGCCTGCGCAGAGTTTGTACTCCGGTTTGATGCGCTTTTTGTTTACTCGCACTTCACCTTTACGAAGGATGCGATAGATCAGGCTCTTGGGGACGCCCTTTAGCTGAGTCTTGAGAAAATTGTCGATGCGCTGCCCGTCATGCTCAGCTTCGATGGTGAGCAGCTGCACTTGTTGTTGTATCTGTGTCATGGCGCGGATTTTAACACTGCCAGCGCCCCTTGGCTGCATGGTTTGTTGAAAAATGGCGCCTTGCTATAAAAGAGGTTTAAATGGGATAATAAACAAGGTTTTGTCATTGTGTTCAAGCCTTGTACTAAGTGGCCAAAAAGTATGCCACCCAATCCCGAAACACCGTGTATACAAGAACATGACGGTTCCCGGGTGCGAGGTACAACGCATGGAGAACACAAACATCACCGTTTATTTGTCTCCATTTCGGCATCCTTATTCATTCCTTCTCGAGAAGTGATGACCAGAACGCCCTTAGTTTGCGCCTCATGCATACCCCAACCGGGAGGTTGCCCCAGTATGCTGAAGACCCGAGGCCGGCGCTGGCAGGACCCAGATGGAGGAAATCAAAATGACACAATAATGAGAACTCAATGAAAAGAATGCTTATCAACGCAACTCAAGAAGAGGAGTTGCGCGTAGCGCTGGTTGACGGACAACAGCTCTACGATTTGGATATTGAAAGTCCGGGACACGAGCAGAAGAAAGCGAACATTTACAAGGGTAAGATCACCCGCGTAGAACCCAGCCTTGAAGCTGCTTTTGTCGACTACGGCGCCGAGCGCCACGGTTTCCTGCCGTTGAAGGAGATCGCCCGCAATTACTTCCCCTCCGGTTACTCCTATCAGGGTCGTCCCAACATCAAAGAAGTGGTCCGCGAAGGTCAGGAAGTTATCGTCCAGATCGACAAGGAAGAGCGTGGCACCAAGGGTGCAGCCCTCACCACCTTTATCAGCCTGGCAGGTAGCTACCTGGTACTGATGCCCAACAACCCCCGTGCCGGTGGTATCTCCCGCCGTATCGAGGGTGATGAGCGGACTGAACTGAAAGAAGCCCTGAGCGGATTGACCGTGCCGGAAGGCATGGGCCTGATCGTGCGCACTGCCGGTGTAGGCAAGTCTCCGGAAGAGCTGGAGTGGGATTTGAACGTTCTGCTCAACCACTGGGACTCCATCCACAAGGCCTCCCAGGAGCGCGCTGCGCCGGTACTGATCCATCAGGAAAGCAACGTCATCGTGCGTGCCATCCGTGACTATCTGCGTCGCGATGTGGGCGAGATCCTGATCGACAATCCGGTGATTTTCGAACGCGCCAAGGCCCATATCGAGCTGGTACGTCCCGATTTCCTCAACCGTGTGAAGCTGTACAAGGGTGAAGTTGCCCTGTTCAACCACTTCCAGATTGAGAGCCAGATTGAATCAGCCTTCCAGCGTGAAGTGCGCCTCCCTTCCGGTGGCAGCATTGTTATCGATCCGACCGAAGCTTTGACCTCCATCGATATCAACTCCTCCCGCGCCACCAAGGGCGGCGATATCGAAGAGACTGCGCTGCAAACCAACCTGGAAGCGGCCGACGAAATTGCCCGTCAATTGCGTCTGCGCGATCTGGGTGGCCTGATCGTAATCGACTTCATCGACATGACCCCGGTTCGCCATCAGCGCGAAGTGGAAAACCGTCTGCGTGAAGCGGTGCATCAGGATCGTGCCCGCATCCAGCTTGGCCGGATCTCCCGTTTCGGTCTGCTGGAGATGTCTCGCCAGCGTCTGCGCCCCTCCCTCAACGAGTCCAGCAGCCATATCTGCCCCCGTTGCCAAGGTCAAGGCGTGATCCGTGACAACGAATCCCTCGCCCTGTCCATCCTGCGTCTCATCGAAGAAGAGGCCATGAAGGACAACACCGAGCAGGTTCACGGCCAGGTGCCGGTGGATGTTGCCGCCTATCTGCTTAACGAGAAGCGTGCTGCCATCGCCAGTCTGGAACAGCGCAATGATGTGCGTGTTTACATCATTCCGAACCAGCATCTGGAAACTCCGCACTACGAAGTGACCCGCATTCGTCAGAACGAGATCCCGGAAGCGGCCAGCTACGAGCTGAAAACCGAGATTGCCAAGCCGGTCTACCAACCGAAGCAAGCTCAGGTGATCGAGCGTGAGCAACCGCTGCTGCAAGGCTTTGCCCAACCGGCACAACCGGCCCCTGTTGCACCGCAACAGCCGGCGACTCCCGTTGCTGCGGCCCCTGCCGAAGCCGGCTTCTTCAGCAAGCTGATCAAAGGCATTACCGGCATGTTCAGCAGCGATGCAGCCCCTGCCGACGTGAAAGCTCCCGCCGAGAAACCTGCAGCTCGTGAAGCACGCAAGGATGAAGGTCAACGTCACCAGCGCGAAGAAGGTCGTGGCCGTGGTCAGCGTCCTCGTCGTGACGACAATCGTGGCAACCGCAACAATGCGGAAGCTGGCGAGAAGCGTGAAGGTGGCAACCGCGAAGCCGGTGAAAACCGCAATCGCCGTCCACGTAAAGAGCGCGAGCCTCGTCAGGAGCGTGAAGCTCGTGGCGAAGTGCGCAGCGAACAACGCATGGAACGTGAACCCCGTCAGGAGCGTGAGCCTCGCGAACCGCGGCAGGAACGTGCGCCACGTCCTGCCCGTGAACCTCGTGCTCCCCGTGAGCCGCGCGCCGAAGTCGTTGTTGAAGCGGTAGACGCCGTTGATGCAACTGCCGTCCAGCCACGTCAGGAGAAAGAGCAGAAAGTGGCCGAGCGCCGCGAACGTCGCCAACTGCGCAAGCAGATCCGCGTCGATGTCGCCGCTGCTGACACCCCTGCCCTGCCGGTTGAAGAAGTACCAGCGCAAGCTGAAGTGATCGATGCCACCGTGGGTAACGAGCAGGAAGAGCAGAGTGAAGGCCAGCGCCGTTCACGCCGCACTCCGCGCAGCCAGCGTATCGAAGGTCAGCGCCGCAAGCGCATCAACGAAGATGCCCGCAGCCAACGTGACGAAGAACAGCAAGATACCACCACTCTGACCACCGCAGCCCAGGCAGACATTGCCAAAGCGCAGGTTGAAGAGCCGGTAGTGCCTGTTGTTACCATCCCGAGCGCTGAAGCCGTCGCTGCTGCCCTGCAAGCCTCTGCGGCACTGACCGAGCATGTGGTTGTCGAAGCCGTTGCTGAAGAAGCTGCCGAGCAGGCTGCTGTTCAGGTTGAAGCAACTCAAGCTGATGTGGCCGCTAGCCCGGTTGTTGACGCTGTCGCAGAAGTCGTGGTTGCAGCAGAGCCGGAAGTTGCCGTTGTCGCCGCTCCGGTTGTTGAAGAAGCCCCTGCAGTCAACACTCCTGTCGTGGAAGCTGTACCGGCTGCAGTCGAAATGCCAGCTGCTGTTGTCGAAACACCGGCTCCTGTCGCTGCGGTTGCGGTGGAAGAGACTCCGGTCGTGACCAAACAGGTAGCTCACGGTGCTGGCCTGCTGGCTCGTGCCCGCAAAGCATCCGCCCCGATGGCAACCCCTGCCGAAGCCCCTGCCCTGCCTGCTCGTGAGCCGGTTAACTACCCGCCGCTGGTACGCAACGAAGTGAGCACATCAGGTCGTCATGGTGGCAGCACTGCCGCCGTCAACGTGGCCACCTGCCCGGCCGGTCGCCCCTAAGCAACCCAGGTTGACCCCCTAAACAAAAGCCACACCAACCGGTGTGGCTTTTTTATTTCTCTTTTCCCCTGTGCACTCACAGACACATTAATACCCATGCTCTGCAAAGCCGCTTTGTCTGTTATCTCTCTATCATTGAACACTGCGTTAACTCATGTTTACTTTTTCACGTAACAGAGAAGCCAGTTTTTCAGCGCCTATGTTCAGCATTGAGGCCAACTGATTTTGTTTGTTTAAAATCTTGTTTGTTGGCATACAAAAAGTTGTATAGATGACGGTCTGCAATGGGCTGGTGTGGGGTTCAAGATTCATTTGATATGGAACCGTCTGGTTCAATGCATACTTGCCAACTAGGGCATTCGGTTGTACCAAAACCTGAATCCCCCTTTCGCAGAATTGAGGAGGTTTGTCATAAAGCAAACCTGCCTCAGGTCTTGTTTAACTGATGATCAACTCAGGTTGCATCTACACAGATGTACATATAGGTAACTGTCGCTGATACAGATTGGCTTCCCGAAAGCTCGCCAGTTCCCCCCTATCCTAGCGGCAGCACAATCTATACACGGGATATTGGTTACGGTCCTTCCCCACACAATTAAGTGTTGAAACTGAGCCTGACGCTGGCCCTGATATGCGAGACTTCAGTAACCGCTGCTCAACGATTCTGTTTAAAAGGCATATAAAAATGCCGCCCGGTTTTGCAACCGGGCGGCATTGATCATCTTCTGTTATCGAGGATGAGCTATCAGGCCGTGGCCAGCTTGGCCTGCTCTTCACCGCGCTTGAGCATGGCGTAGGAGACACCGGTCAGCAGTGACCCTGCTGCAATCGCCACGATATACATCATGACGTTGCTGATAGCGTTCGGGATAAAGAGCACAAACAGGCCGCCGTGGGGTGCCATCAGCTCGCAGCCGAACAGCATGGAGAGCGCACCGGTCAGGGCGCCGCCGACCATGCAGGCCGGGATAACGCGCATCGGATCCTTGGCGGCAAACGGAATGGCCCCCTCGGAGATAAAACACAGACCCAGCACGAAGGAGGCTTTACCCGCTTCCTGCTCCGCCTTGATGAACTTGGTGCGGGCCAAGAAGGTGGCGATCCCCATCCCCAGTGCCGGCACCATGCCGGCGGCCATCACCGCGGCCATCGGGGCGTAGGTTTTGGAGGCCAGCAGACCAACCCCGAAAGCGTAGGCCGCCTTGTTGACCGGACCGCCCATGTCAAAGCACATCATGGCGCCGATGATGACACCCAGCAGCACGGCGTTGGCAGAGCCCATGTTGTTGAGGAAGGTGGTCATGGCATTCATGATGCCGGCCACCGGGCCACCCACTACGTAGATCATCACCAGACCGGTAAAGAGGCTGGCAAAGAGCGGAATGATCAGGATGGGCTTGAGCGCTTCCAGGGTCACCGGCAGGCGCACCTTGTCGCTCAGGTATTTGGCGCTGTAACCGGCCAGGAAACCGGCCACGATGCCGCCGAGGAAACCGGCGCCCAGCGAGCTTGCCAGCATACCGCCGATCATGCCGGGAGCGAGACCCGGGCGGTCAGCGATGGAGTAGGCAATGTAACCGGCCAGCACTGGGATCATCAGGGCAAAGGCAGAGCCGCCACCGATCTTCATCAGGGCGGCGGCCAGGGTGCCTTCCACCTTGAACGCTTCGATACCGAACACAAACGAGAGCGCGATGATAAGGCCGCCCGCGACCACCATGGGCAGCATGAAGGAGACACCGGTCAGCAGATGCTTGTATGGGCCTGCCTTCTCCTCTTTCTTGGGCTGGCTGGCACCGCTGTGGCGATAGGTTTTCGCCTCACTCCACGCCTTGTCGAGCTCGGCGCGGGTTTTCTTTAGCGCCGCACCGGTACTGGTGCGATAGACCTGCTTGCCATCGAAGCGCGCCATGTCCACTTCGATATCGGTGGCGAGGAATACCAGATCGGCAGATGCAATCTCCTCGGCAGTCAGGGCGTTCTGGGCACCGACCGAGCCTTGGGTTTCGACACGGATCTGATAACCCAGCTGTTTGGCCATGGTCTCCAGCGCTTCTGCCGACATAAAGGTGTGGGCAACGCCAGTCGGGCACGCTGTCACCGCCACGATGCGCTTGCCAGCAGCGGCCGGTTTGGCGGCAGCGGGAGCGGCTTGATGACGATAGACGCTGGCACCGCTGGTGGCAGCTTCCAGCAAGGCAGCCGGATCCTGCAGGGCGAGATCCATGCTGCCCTGATAGACTCGCTTGCCATCATAGGCGGCGAGATCCACCGGGGCACTGGCGACAACCACCACCAGATCGGCGGCGGCAATCTGCTCCTTGCTCGGTACTTGGCGGGGCTGCACGCTGGAGCCGACGTCGAGGGTGAGTTCCCAGCCAGCCAGTTTGGCCTGCTGTTCTATCCGTTTTGCAGCGAGAAAGCTGGTGGCAATGCCCGCCGGGCAAGCCGTAACCAAGATTGCTTTCATTGGGCATCTCCTGAGTTTTCCATTGAGGGGGTATGGCATTGAACCGGTGCCAGCGCATCCAGACGCTCTACGCGCACCTGTTCAAGTAAGGGGTTGAGCACATTGATATCGTCAAAGCCGACCGCCACTTGACTGACCGCCAAGGCCGAGACGGCGGTGGCCAGCCGCAGGGTCTGCTCCGGCGCCCAGCCGAGGCTGAGACCATGGGCGAGACCGGCCACCAGAGAATCGCCAGCACCTACCGTGCTGACCACCTGCATCCGCGGCGGAATGGCCTGCCAGACGGCATCCGGGGCAAACCAGATCAGACCATCGGCACCGTTGGAGATCACCACGTTGGGGATGCCGCTGGCCTGCAGCGCGCGGGCACACTCGGCCTGCTCGCTCAGGGTCTTGATGGGTCGACCCGCCCACTGGCTCAGCTCCTCCAGATTGGGTTTGACCAGGGTCGGCGCCGCCTTGATCCCTTCGCTTAACGCCGCGCCGCTGCAATCGAAGATCACCTGCTTGCCCTTGGCCTTGAGCAGGCGGATCAGATGAGCGCAGTAATCGGGGGCCACCCCTTTGGGCAGGCTGCCCGCCAGCACGAACCACTCAGCATGCGGAGCCAACTCGTCGATGGCCTGCTCCAGCGCACTCACTTCCCCTTGCTGGATGGTGAGTCCCGGCAGGTTGAGATCGGTGACCCGACCGGATTGCTCGGAGATCTTGACGTTGATGCGGGTGCTGCCCGCGACACGGACAAAGTGATCATCCAGCGCACGCTCGGCAAACAGGGAGACAAAGCTCTGCTCATTGTCTGCGCCCAGCCAGCCGGTGACGCCTACGTCGCGGCCCAGATCCTTGAGCACCATGGCGACGTTGATCCCCTTGCCCGCCGCGCGCAGGTTGGCCTCGCTCACCAGATTGACCTCACCAAGGCTCATCGCCTCGAGGCGGGTGGTGAGATCGAGGGCGGGGTTGAGGGTAATGGTGACAATCTTCATCAGTGTGCCCCCTCGCCGAGACCAGCGGCGATCGCCTCACCGATCCCCTTGAGGGCGGCTTCGGCATCAGCCCCTTCGGCGCGAAACGCCAGACGGTGCCCGCATTTGACCCCAAGGCCGATCACTTTCATCAGGCTCTTGGCGGAAACCGCTTCGCCGCTGCCATCCAGATTGGCCACCCGGATGTCGGATGCAAACTCTTTGGCCACCTTGACCAGCATGGCGCCGGGACGGGCGTGCAAGCCGTGGGGGTTGATGATGGTGAAGGTTTCACTAAGACCGCTCGCTGGCCCTGCCTGCAACATGGCCAACCCCTCGCCGCCCGCCAGCGTCGCCAGCTGACCAGCAGCCGCCAGTTTGGCCAGATTCTCCAGTTGCGGCAGATGGCCGCTATCTGCGGCGCACAGCAGCAGCATAGCGCTGACCGGCAGCTCCCCTGCCGTGATGGCGCTACTCGGGGTGGCCAGCACCCAACCGGTCTGGGCCGCTTGCGCCCGGGCCAACCAGACGCCCTCGCCCAGATAGGCAGGATCGCTTGCCAGCAGGGCGCTCACCATGGCGGCATCGCCCCAGCCCGCCGATTTGGCGCGGGCGGCTGCTCCCAGCAGCAGTTGGTCGCGATCATCGGCCGGGAAGTCAGCCAGGGTCAGGTATTGCACCTCTTTGGCGGCAGTGGCGCCAGTCAGGATGTTGATGATGGTGTCGGCATCGGTGGCCTCTTTGAGCTGGGCTGCCGCCTGCTCGTCACCCAGCACATGGGTGAGCTGGCGCAAAATGCCCAGATGCTCGTCGGACTTGGCGGCGATGCCGATGGCGACATAGGCGATCTGCCCCTCATCCCACTCGATACCATTGGGGAACTGGGCCACCATGACGCCTGTGCTCTTCACCAGATGACGGGTATCGGTAGTGCCGTGGGGAATGGCGATGCCGCTGCCAAGATAGGTGGCATGCTGCGCTTCACGGGCCAGCATCCCATCCACATACCCCGCTTCCACCAGACCGGCTTCAGTCAGTTTGCCTGCCAGCAGGGCAATGGCGTCCGACTTGGTCGCCACCGACTGCCCCAGCAAGATCTGCTCTCGCGCCAACTTCAACATAGAGACTCTCCATCAGGTTCCGGCCGCGCCGGTACGTCACAATTGAACATTCGGATAACTCGCCAGCTGACAATAGACCCGAACACGGTTGACTGTGATCGGAGCCTGATTTTCAGGCCACTGGGTCTCTTCGCTGCTGACAGGCTGAATCGTTTCACTTACACTCAGACTGAATCGTTTCAGCGAATTGATCAAGTACCCACCAAAAGTGCTTTTCAATGATATGATCCCGCGCACACTTTTCGGTGCCCTCACCCGGCAGTGACCGTGGGCCTTGCAACTCAAACAGAGCCAATATGATGAAACTGGATGAAATCGCCGCCCTCGCCGGTGTCTCGCGCACCACGGCAAGCTATGTGATCAATGGCAAGGCCGACCAATACCGCATCAGCCAAGCCACCCGCGACAAGGTAATGGCCGTGGTCACCGCCCACAACTATCAGCCGGACAGCCGCGCCGCCTCCCTGCGTGGCGGCCAGACCAAGACCCTCGGCTTTATCCTGCCCGACCTTGAGAACGCCAGTTACGCCAAGCTGGCCAAACGGCTGGAACAGGGGGCCCGGGCGCAGGGCTATCAGCTGCTTATCGTCTGCTCGGAAGATGAGCCCGCTACCGAAAAAGAGCTGGCCCAGATGCTGGTGAGCCGCCATGTGGATGCCCTGCTGGTGGCCAGCTGCCTGCCGCCGGACGACCCCTTCTACGGTAAATTGCAGGCGCAAGGCAGCCAAATCCTCGCCATCGACCGGGCGATGGCCACCGACAAGTTCGTCACTGTCGCCAGTGAAAACGAGAAAGCGAGCTTTGATCTCACCAGTTCCCTGCTCACCCCGACCTTGCGCCATATCGCCTTGATCACCGCGCTGCCAGCACTCACGATCAGTCAGGAGCGCAAAGCGGGTTTCGAGCAGGCTGTCGCCAGTCACAGCGCGGCTCGCCACCTATGCGAGGGAGATCACTTCTCCCGCCTTGAGGGGTATCGCCTGATCAAGGATCTGCATCAGCAGCTGGGTCAACTGCCCGAAGCGCTGATCACTACTTCCTATATCCTGATGGAGGGGGTACTCGACTACCTGTTGGAGCAAGAGATCGACATGAGCCAGCTCGCCATGGCCACCTTCGGGGACGATCGCCTGCTCGACTTCCTCCCCTTTGGCATCAACTCCCTACCCCAGCAGCACGACGCGCTGGCGAGCCAGGCGCTGGAGCTGGCACTCAAGGCGGTGAACGGCGACTACCAGAGCGGGCTGCACTATGTGAGCCGCACCCTCAAGCGCCGTCGCTAACCTGACCGCTGCAGACCCGATTTGCTGTCAATGGGTGGGTAAAGCGAACAGATGACAATAAGGCTGCCAGCATCGGCAGCCTTATTGTTTTCCCCCACAACCCTACCCGCCCGCCTTGCATTTTCTACCGTCTGGCCGACTAAACAACCGGCCTCCACACACCTTTCACCCCGCAACTAAACGCCAACGCCAACGCCACGACAAGGCACTCCCCCATCCGTGCTGCAACCACTTGGCTGACCTGTATCAATGAGCCCCTGCCAGTCATTTGTTCGGTGCTTTTTCCTGCAATTAGCCATCACTGTCATCATTTATTTCCACTTGTTGCCACAAGCCAGCACAAGATCCGTGTAAAAGGGGTTGTTTCCGCTATTTTGATCCGCTAACGTGGCAACCATCTTTTACAACTGACAGGTTTTAGGTACAGATGTTCCCGTTCCGATATTGCTAGCCTCCGGCCCTATCACCGGAGGCACCTTCTGATAACGCCAATTGGCCCCCTCTTGTTGACGTCACTGCTGACATCGCCTGTTTGCACTGACACCGCTACGTTCGGATGGATAACATGAATACCAAAACCCTGGGTTGTACCCTGTTGATTGCCGGCACCACCATAGGCGCTGGCATGCTGGCCCTGCCGCTGGCCTCCTCCTCTCTCGGCGGCCCCGCCACCCTGATATTGATGGTCGGCCTCTGGGCCCTGATGGCCTTCACCGCCATGCTGCAAGTAGAGGCCAGCCTCAACACCGGCAAGTGGTACCTGCACCAGCTGGCGGATCATCTGCTCGGCCCATGGGGCAAGCGCATCGCCTCCTTCTGTATCCTGATGCTGTTCTACTCGCTGGCCTCCGCCTACATCAGCGGCGGCAGCAGCCTGCTGGCACAGGCGCTGGCCGATGCGGGCATGCCCCTCAGCCAGGAGCAGGCCGCCTGGGCCTTTACTCTGCTGTTTGGCGGCATGGTCTGTGTCGGTACCCGATCGGTGGATTACCTCAACCGGCTGATGTTCACTGTCAAACTGGTGATCATGGTGGTGGTGCTGGCGTTGCTGCTACCACGCACCGAAGGGCAGCATCTGCTCTCGATGCCGCTAGGTCAGGGCCTGTTGCTGGCGGGCCTGCCGGTCATCTTCACCTCGTTCGGCTTTCACGGCTCCATTCCGAGTGTGATGCTCTACCTTGGTGACTGCCCCAAGCAGTTGCGCCGGGTCTTTGTCTGGGGCTCAGCCCTGCCGCTGATCCTCTACGTGCTGTGGCAGGTGGCGATCCTCGGTCTGCTCGGCCAGCAAGCCCTGCTGCAAACAGGCGGCGCGCTGGACAGCCTGCTGGCCAACGTCGGCAAGCTGGTGAGCTGGCCTGCGTTTAATCAGGCGATGCACCTGTTTGCCGATCTGGCACTCGCCACATCCTTCCTCGGGGTGACTCTGGGGCTGTTCGACTTTATGGCCAAGGTGACCCGCCGCAAGGACAACTGGCAGGGCCGCACCCAGACTGGCCTTATCACCTTTGTGCCGCCATTGCTGTTTGCCCTCTACTTCCCGCAGGGCTTTATCATGGCCCTCGGATACGCTGCCATTGCGCTGGCGATCCTCGCGGTACTGCTGCCGGTTGCGCTGGTATGGCAGAGCCGCAAACAGGCGCCAGCCCACCACTACCGCGCCCCGGGTGGCGTAGTGGCGCTGGGAGTGGCCGCCGCCATGGGCTTACTGATTGTCGGCGTACAGATCAGCGTCAGCCTTGGAATGCTGCCAGCGCTGTAATCCCAGATACTGAATGCCCCAAATAGCCAAGCCCCGCCAATTAACTTGACGGGGCTTTTTATTAGTGAAATTACTCTGACTTACAGGCCAAATTGGTAGTACTAGATTAAACGCAATATGTCAGCACAACCCACGAGTTGTCGCTTTATGGCTTTGCCCCGCGTTATGGTTATGGCGTAGTTTGGCGACTTAGCATCAACCAACATAAACCTGGCTATAAATTAGCCAAAAAATGATATTCACCTATCCCAATGACCACTTCTTTCTATTGAGCACTGTTTTATATGTAAACTGTGACTGCTATCTCATTTACCATAACGAGTCATTATATTACTATATAAACATAGAAGTTAATAATCATTATTGCATATACATCTAACTATGGTTTTACACAATGAAAATTGAGAACTTAAGGATAAGAAATTTCCGAACAATTGGGCAAGAACAGTCTATAGACCTAACCAATGGCGTAACAATTGTCGGCCCTAACAGTAGTGGTAAAACAAATATACTAAAGGCCATAGAATTAATTTTCACTGGTTTTGAAAATAAGTTCGGATATGAGTTAAAAACTGACAAAACCTTTGGTATTACAACAGAGCAGACTACTTTAACTGTTACATTTTCTGGTGATAGGCTTGATTTAGATAAAGATTTCTTTGAATTATATGATGAGTTAAACGATATGCTTGAAGAGCCAAAACCTTTAAGCAACACATTCCAACTTTATCTTTCATTCCCAAATTCAGAAAATCCTAAATATGTATTCTTTGCGAATGAAAAAAGAAAGCCAGATACAGCAAAGTCAATCTCTAGAATTCAACGCCAAGCAGTTTCAGTTCTGCTTGATAAATTTATATGTCATTATGTTCCATCATCAAAAAGCATTGGCGATCTCTATTCATCATTATTGCAGCCGTTCATAAAACGTTATGTTGCAAAAGTTTTAGATGATAAACTCCAAGATATCAACAACAGCCTAAAAGAAATATCCAATCATTTAGATGCCCAATTGAAAAATGCTGGACTAAATCATATCACCTCACACTTCTCACTGCCAAACAACTCTCTCGAGGAACTAATACATAAATTTGAGTTTAACTTGTCAGACCCGAACATGACCTCGATAGAGCGAAAAGGCATGGGAATTCAAGCCTCTGCCATTCTAGCCTCATTTCTTTGGATTACAAAAGAAGAAAGAAAATTAAATAAGAGTACAATATGGCTTATTGAAGAACCTGAATCTTACCTACATCCAGAGTTAGCTGGATCATGCCACAAAATGTTGAACGAAATTGGTGCAGAAGCTTTATTGGTTACGACCACACATTCTTTAGCTTTTGTATCACAAGATCCAACTCGAATAGCAGGAACTGTCAGTGATGCAAGTGGAACAAAAATAATAAAATATGACAATTATGTTCATGCCACAACATCGATAAGAAAAGCATTAGGTGTAAGATTTAGTGATTATTATAATTTAGGCGTTTCAAATATTTTTGTCGAAGGGAAGTCAGATAGAGAGGTTTTCAGATGGTTTTTAGAACATGTAACACCTGAACTTGATAGTAGGTTTGAATGGCCATTCGTCAGAAAATCAGAGTTTCTTGATTTCACTGGTGTAGCCGGTATGGAAGCCTTCATGAAAGCAACATACGAGTTCATTTATCTTGAACGTCCGGTTGTCACTATCTTAGATGGCGATTCTGCAGGGGATAACACAAGAAAGAATCTTCAAAATTACTTTGGGAATAAGAGAATCCCCTTTCAAGCAAATAAGGACTTCGTCACATTGCATGATGGATTCTCTCTAGAGGGGCTCTTCCCTCACTCATGGATTATTGAGGCTAATAATGAACACCCCAACTGGTTTTCTAATTTCGCCACTGATGTTCAAGGTATTTTAAAACCATTCGATGTTCGTACAACCGCCAACAAAGAGCAACTAAGAAACTATTTAAAAGAAAAAGCAATTGCATCAGATTCTTTAGATTGGGCTGAAAGATTCATAACGGTTTTCAATGTTGTTGAGGCAGCACTAAAAACTAGAAATGACGCTATTTACCGTAATAGCATAAATTAAAATAGCAGGTGATATTTTTATACGCCGTGCCAACTAATACTGGCACGGCCAAACGATAAGATGTTTCTGCACGAAGTTTCCCGTCAACTCCTCCAGTTCCAAACTGTCACGACACTCCACCGAACCATCCCCCAAACCTTCAGCTATATACCGACCTTTTTACTACCTAACCCTGAATAATCAGTTCAAAAACCGTTCATGCCCCTTCGCTACACTGCCCGCTCGTTTATCGCTATCAGGAGTTTGAAAACAATGATGTTGCACCTCAAGAAGAGCACCCTTGCCCTCGTCCTGCTTGCCGCCAGCGGCGCACTTAGCGCCGCCGAAATCACCAACAACAAAATTACCGAGGCGGAGATCAAGGCCGCGCAGGATGGTTGGGGCGCGGCGCTCATCAAGATCAGCGATGACTATCGCGCCGGTGGGATTGAGCGCGCCAAGGCGACCGCCGAGTCGGTGCTCGACAGCGCTTATGGCTACCAGCAGGGGCCGGTGCTGTTCAAACCCACCCTGGCCGGTGGCGAGCAGACCTTTCGCACCAACCGCGAGGGGGCGCTGGCCTACTTTGTCGGCAACAACAGCGCCTACCCCACCGACAAAGGGTTCGCCCTGAAAAACTGGCAGAGCTATCGCTATGACAATGCCGCCGTCTATATCAACGGCGACATGGCGCTGACCATGGGCAAGGTGCATCTGGTAGATCGCGACAACAAGGAAACTACAGTCGACAAGACCTGGGGTTTCAAGAAGGGGGATGATGGCAAGGTGCGTATCGTGCTACACCACTCCTCCCTCCCTTATGAGGGGTAATGACGGGGCCCTGCTCTGCCCACCATCAATATGATCAAAAAACAGCCCTGCCAACTCGGCAGGGCTGTTTTTTTGCGCCTGCGCTTGGCAGATGGTAAGTGAATAGATGACGGTCGTGCTAAAGCAGTTTGCTGCTACCCTCAAGGCAAGCCATTGAGATGCCGAGCATTATCGCGTCTCTTAACTCCAGCCACTCGATATCATCACACAAGGAGACAGATACCATGACCATACTGCCTGTTTACGCGGCCCTGCTCGCCCTGCTGTTTGTGTTGCTGAGCATTCGAACCATTCGCACCCGCCATAGCCGTAAGGTGGCGCTGGGGCATGGGGATGATCCCGCCATGCTGCGGGCCATGCGGGTGCATGCCAACTTTGCGGAGTATGTCCCCCTCGCCCTGCTGCTCATCTATTTCGTTGAAACCGGCAGCCATGCCCCCTGGCTGGTTCATTTGCTGGGGAGTGCCTTGCTGCTTGGCCGTCTCTGCCACGCCTTTGGCATGAGCCGCACGCCGGAAAACTTCCGTTATCGGGTGGCGGGAATGGGGCTGACCTTCACGGTGATCCTGGTGAGCGCTGCCCATATCCTGATCACGGCGCAGCTCCCCTGACCCGGCCGCCACGAATAGCTGGCGAAGCGGTCTGGCAGCCATCCCCATCGGCTATTCTTCACTGCACAGATCGTCGCAACAGTGCTGCTTAAACAAGCCCGATTCAGGAGTGCGATATGAAGTGGATTGGCTGGTTACTGCTTGTCGGGCTGACTCCCGTTGCCCACGCAACCCCGCTAAAGCTGGCGGCAGCGGTCGAACACACTGCGATATTGCGCCCTTTTATTCATGACTGGTTTGGCCGGGCCGGCATCGACTTTCAGTTGATCCCCTGCACCTATGCCCGCTGCGAAAAGTTGATTGAGGCAGACCATGCCGTCGATGGCGATATGGCCCGGATCAAGGGCTTTGATCAGACCTATCCCCACTTGCTGCAGATCGGTGCCCCCATCTCGGAGGCGGCGATTTATGGTCAGCCAAGGGATAACCCGAGCTGGCCCCCCGCCAAGGGTACCGTGATTGGCTGCCTGCGTGGCATCCAATGGTGCGAACGCTTCCTCGGCAACTATCAGGTCATCTGGTTGAACGATGAGAAGCAAGGGCTTGCCCAACTGCATCGAGGCAAAGTGGATTGGCTCATCAAGATGCGCCCCGCTTCTCAACCTGCACTGACGTCCCCCTGGCAGAAGATCACCAAAGAGCAGGTCTTTCTCTACCTCGATAAAAAGCACCGGGCGGAAATTGCGGCCCTGCTCAAGGTACAGCTGGCGTTTATCAATAACGGCCGCTGGCTGGCGATGCAAAAGCAGTACCTCTCCGCCATCTAGCGCGGTTCTCGCAGCACCACACAGTGCCGATTGTATGGCTGAAAAAACAAAGAGCCCTGCCAGATTGGCAGGGCTTTTTCAGTCAACCGCATAGCTGGGGAGTCAAGCTCCCGAGACGCTTACTGGTTGTGGGTAGAGCGACGTGGGCGACGGGCCTGAGCCGGTTTGCCAGCGCCATCAGCCGGACGCTGACCACCTTGCGGCTTGGGCTTGCCACCGTTACCGGTACGTGCACCACCCGCATTGCCATTGGAGGCGGAACGACCGGCACCTTGACGCTGGCCTTGACCTTGCGGACGCGGCGCACGGCGCTGCTCGCTCGGATCGCGGGGCTCTTTGCGCAGCGGCGCGCCGATACCACGGGCGATGTTGTCCAAGGTCTCGCGGGAAGCTTCAAAACCGGCCACCTGCTCGCACGGAATGTTCTGCTTGGTCAGACGCTCGATCGCCTTGATAAGCTTGCCTTCATCGGCAGCCACCAGCGAGATGGCGTGACCGGCAGCGCCAGCACGGCCGGTACGACCGATGCGGTGAACGTAATCTTCCGCCACGTTGGGCAACTCGAAGTTGACCACTTGCGGCAACTTGTCGATGTCCAGACCACGGGCGGCGATGTCGGTCGCCACCAGCACCTTGACGCTACCATCCTTGAAACCGGCCAGCGCGCGAGTACGGGCACCCTGGCTCTTGTTACCGTGGATGGCGGCGGCGCTGACGCCGTTCTTGTCGAGGGTCTCGGCAACACGGTTGGCCATGTGCTTGGTACGGGTGAACACCAGTACCTGCTGCCAGTTGTTGCTGGTGACCAGATGACTCAGCAGCGCGATCTTGTTGGCCTTGTCGCACGGGTGCACCAGCTGCTCGATACGCTCGGCAGTGCTGTTGCGCGGGGCGACTTCAATGACAGCCGGGTTATCCAGCAGACCGGTGGCCAGTTCGCGGATCTCGTCGGCGAAGGTGGCGGAGAAGAGCAGGTTCTGGCGCTTCTTCGGCATCAGGGCAAGGATGCGGCGGATGTCGCGGATAAAGCCCATGTCGAGCATGCGATCCGCTTCGTCCAGTACCAGGATCTCCACCTCGTCGAACTTGACGGCGTTCTGGTTGTAGAGATCCATCAAGCGGCCGGGACAGGCCACCAGCACGTCCAGACCACGGCGAGTCGCCATCATCTGCGGATTGATGCTGACGCCGCCGAAGACGACGTGGCTGCGCATCGGCAGGTGTTTGCCGTAGTTACGCACGCTCTCGCCCACCTGGGCGGCCAGCTCGCGAGTCGGGGTCAGCACCAGCGCACGAATGCGGTTCGGAGAAACCTTGCGTTTGCTCTCCATCAGACGTTGCAGCATCGGCAGGGTAAAGCCTGCGGTCTTGCCGGTCCCTGTTTGGGCCGCCGCCATCAGATCGCGGCCAGCCAGAACGGCGGGGATCGCTTGCTGCTGAATGGGAGACGGGGTGTCGTAGCCTTGTTCGGCAACGGCACGCAACAAGGGTTCGGCCAGACCGAGGGAAGTAAAACTCATAATTACCTGCTAGAGATAGGGGCGCCGGGGATTTGTGGTGGGGCTCCTCTGCTGAGCCGATGCCATCTCACAAGATCTGGGCCTATTGAGAAAACAACGATTTCCCCGGGGAGCAGAGCAAAGGGGAAAGAATAGAGGCGCAGTCTAACGGAGTTGCCCGGGATAAACGAGAAAAATGTGATGCTCCTCCCAGCACGAACAGAAAATCCCCCTCCTGCCCCCCGAATAATCCCGTTGATTGATGTAGCACGCACCACACTATTAACTGGCAACACAATATCAGCCCTCGCAGGCATGGCTCGCGGGGCAAACGCACGGGATAGAAGAACACAATAACGAGGTTTAGCTATGACCACGCCATATCGTCCCCGCGGCAGCTGGCAGGCAAGGATTGGCCTGCTGCTTCTGCTGCTAAGCCCTGCACTGCAGGCCAGTCAGACTCTGACCGTGGCCTGGAGTCACTGGCCCCCCTTCAGCCAAATCAATAACCGGGGTGAGCTGGATGGGCTGGATGCCAGCCTGACCCGCCAGATCCTCACCCAGGCGGGCTTTGCTCCCAAGTTTCGCGAGCTGCCCTGGGCGCGGGCACTGCATCTGGTAGAACACGATCAGCTGGATGTGGCGATGGCAGCTCTCCCTCTGCCGGAGCGCCAGAGCTATGCCCGCTTCTCGACCCCCTACCGCCAGAGCGCCTATGTGCTGCTGAGCAATGACCCTATCCCTGGCCATCAGGATCGCTGGGCACAGCTCGATAATCTGCCCGCGTTGTGCAACGAGAAAGGGCTCAAGATAGGCAAGTTGCGCGGCACCCGCCCCATGCATCAGATGGATAGCTGCCCAGCGCTTAAAATGGCGACCGAATACAACGCCGATGAGCGGATGATCGATCTGCTGCTGGCTCGCCGCCTCGATGGCATCATCATGGAGTGGCAATATGCCCGCTACCGGCTGGCCCAGCTGGGGGCCGAAGGGTTTATCAGCTGCCAGTTATTGCTGCACCACCAGCCGGTCAGCCTGATGTTTGCCAAAAACAGCGTGAACGACGCGCAGCTCCTCAAGATCAACGAGGTGATCCATGCCATGCCCAAAACCTATGGCAAGTTCTCGCCCCCCAGCTGTCGCCTCAATGCCGATCCTGGCGCTGCGGATCTGCTGACCCGCACCCTCCGCAAGCATTGACGAGTTGAGTAATCACCTGAAATAGCAAAGGCGACCCGAAGGTCGCCTTTTTGGTATTTCGAACTTGTTCCCCGAACAGGGAGCGATCAGTCGATGAGCAGCAACAGCGATCAGCGCAGCTGCGGGGTATGGGTCAACACCCCCTGATTCTGGGCACGATGACGCAGCAGGTGATCCATCAACACCAGCGCCAGCATGGCTTCGGCGATGGGCACGGCGCGGATTCCGACGCAAGGATCGTGGCGCCCCTTGGTGATCATCTCGATGGCCTCACCCTCGGTGGTGATGGTCTTGCCCGGCACCGTGATGCTGGAGGTAGGCTTGAGCGCCATGCTCACCACGATATCCTGACCGGATGAAATACCGCCCAGAATGCCGCCCGCATGGTTGCTGGCAAAGCCCGTCGGGGTCATCTCGTCGCGATGCTCGGAGCCTTTTTGCTCCACTACCGCGAAGCCATCGCCGATCTCCACCCCTTTCACCGCATTGATGCCCATCATGGCGTGGGCAATGTCGGCGTCGAGGCGATCAAACACCGGCTCACCCAGGCCCACCGGCACATTGCGCGCAATGACCTGCACCTTGGCACCGATGCTGTTGCCCTCTTTTTTCAGGTCACGCATGTATTGATCCAGTTCTTCCAGCTTGCCCGCATCGGGGAAGAAGAAGGGATTCTGCTCGATCTGCGCCGCGTCAAACGCCTCAGCCTTGATGGGGCCGAGCTGGGAGAGAAAACCGGTGATCTCGATGCCATGCACCTGTTTGAGGTACTTCTTGGCAATGGCCCCCGCCGCCACCCGCATCGCGGTCTCGCGTGCCGAGGAGCGACCACCGCCGCGATAGTCCCGCTGACCATACTTCTGGTGATAGGTGTAGTCAGCATGGCCCGGCCGGAACAAATCCTTGATATCGGAGTAATCCTTGGAGCGCTGATCGGTATTCTCGATGAGCAGCCCGATGGAGGTGCCGGTGGTCTTGCCCTCGAACACCCCGGAGAGGATCTTCACCTCGTCCGGCTCGCGGCGCGGCGTGGTGTAGCGAGAAGTGCCCGGTTTGCGCCGATCCAGATCCCCCTGCAGATCCGCTTCGCTTATCTCCAGCCCCGGCGGGCAACCATCGACCACGGCGCCCAGCGCCAGACCGTGACTCTCGCCAAAGGTGGTGACCCGAAAGAGTTGACCAAAACTGTTCCCTGCCATGCGCGCTCCTGCTTAGTTCTTGTAGATGGCGAAATGATCCTGATACTGCATCAGCTCTTCACGGGTCATCACAAAGACGCCGTGACCGCCGTTTTCAAATTCAACCCAGGTAAAGGGGATCTCGGGGAACTGGGCTTCCAGATGGATCATGCTGTTGCCCACCTCGACCACCAGCACGCCATTATCCTTGAGGAAATCTGCGGCATTGGCCAGCAGGCGCTTGGTCAGCTTGAGGCCGTCGGAGCCGGACGCCAGCGCCAGCTCGGGTTCGTGACGAAACTCGTCCGGCAGATCCGACATGTCTTCGGAGTCCACATAGGGCGGATTGGAGACGATGAGATCGTACTTGTCGCCCGCTGGCAGATCGCGGAACAGATCGGAGCGGATCGGAATGACCTGCTGCTCCAGCCCGTGATCATTGATGTTGCGCTCGGCCACGTTCAGTGCATCGATGCTGATGTCGATGGCATCCACTTCCGCTTCAGGGAACTCGTGGGCCATGATGATGGCGATACAGCCGGAGCCGGTGCACAGGTCCATGATCCGGGTCGGTTCATGTTTGAGGAAAGGCGCGAAACGGTTGGCCACCATCTCGGCAATGGGGGAACGGGGAATGAGCACCCGCTCGTCCACGTAGAACTCCCAACCGGCATACCAGGCCTTGTTGGTCAGGTAGGCGGCCGGAACCCGCTCCTGTACGCGGCGGATAATCAGCTCGGCGATGCGGTGACGCTCGCTGCTGGTGAGACGGGAGTGGCGCATGGCCGGGTCTACATCCGGTGGCAGATGTAACGCGGGCAGTACCAGCTGCACAGCTTCATCCCAGGCGTTGTCGGTTCCATGACCGTAAAAAATCCCGGCGTCGTTGAAACGACTCATGGCCCAACGCAACATGTCCTGGATGGTGTGCATCTCGGCAACCACCTCATCGATAAATATCTTGTCCAAATCCACCTCCAAGTCGAGTAATATCCGGCCCGAGCCCCGTTTACGTTGCGGGCAAGACGCATACCTAATACATGAGCATCTGATGAAAAAAACGCCCTCACCGACAGACGAGGAAACCCTGCTGTTCCGCGATGCGATAAAAGGTACCCGGAAAATCAAGCAAGATACCATAAGGGCCGAGTTACGCCCGGTCAAGCAGAAACGCGAATTGCGCGAAACCCGCGAAAAGCTTGGGGTTGACCACTATTTCAGCGATGAGTATCAGCCCCATCTCGACGATGATGGGCCGACCCGTTACGTGCGGGAAGATGTGTCAAAATTTGAGCTGAAAAAGCTCAAGCGGGGCATTTATCCGCCGGAGATCTACCTCGATCTGCACGGCATGAACCAGCAGCAGGCAAAACAGGAGCTGGCGGCTCTGCTCACCCTCTGCCAGAAAGAGAACATTCACGTCGCCTCGGTGATGCACGGCATCGGCAAACATATTCTCAAGCAGCGCATTCCCAGCTGGCTGGCCCAGCACCCCAATGTGCGCGCCTTCCATCAGGCCCCCCGCGAATGGGGCGGCGACAGCGCCATTCTGGTGTTGCTGGATATCGAAGAGTAGTTAGCCAAACGACCACACTATACTGAATATCAATGTGTTATTCGCCGTGGAGGTCGCATGTTTACACAGGGTTCCCATGCCGACATAAAGTCATCCCTCGACGCCATCGGCGCTGCCGTGGCGGTGTTCAGCCTCGACAAGGATGATCACTTTGTGCTGGTCTCTGCCAACGATACCTTTGCCAAGGCGTTCGAGCTGGATGTCCTTGGCAGCATTGGCAAACAGCTGAGCGAGATGTTTCCCCGCTACATCACCAATACCATCGAGCCGCCAATGCACGAATGTGTGCGCATGCAGACCGGGCTCGAGAGCGAGCTGCCCATCGACAGCCTGTCGCGCACCAGTTGGTGGCGCTTTATTCTCTCCCCCATCATCCCCGAGCAGGCACGGATCACCCGGATCATCGTCACCGCCATCGACATCACCGCCAGGATGCAGCTGGAAGAGGCGCTCACCACCAGTCGCCGTCGCTTCGAAGCGGTGGTCAACTCCGCCTATGACGGCATCATCAGTGTCAGCAGCGAATCGCGCATCGAGCTTATCAATACTGCTGCCTGCGAGATGTTCGGCATCGACGAAAGCTATCTCGGCAAGCGGCTGGAAACCCTGCTGCCACAGCGTTTTCGCGCCAATCACGAGACCTATTTCAAAGCCTTCAGCAGCTCCCCCATCAATTCGCGCCCGATGCATGCCCGCGCCTCGGTGATGGGGCTGCGCCGCGACGGCAGCGAATTTCCGCTGGAGGTGACCATCGCCAAGATCAATCTGGGCCCGACCACCGAGATGACCGCCATCTTGCGGGATATCTCTGAGCGAGCCCGACTGGTGGAGGAGTTGAAGGTCGCCGCCACCACGGATCCCCTGACCGGCATTGCCAACCGGCGCCGCTTCAACGAGCTGGTCAACGCCGAGATGCAACGCTGCCAGCGTTTTGGCCATACCATGAGCCTGCTGCTGATCGATATCGACCACTTCAAGGAAGTCAACGATACCTTTGGCCACCAGCAGGGGGATCAGGCGATCCTGAGTCTGGTGAAACGGATCAGCAAACAGTTGCGGGAGGTGGACATGCTGGGGCGCTGGGGTGGCGAGGAGTTTATCGTGCTGCTGCCGGAAACCTCCCTCGAACTCGCCTGGGCCAGTGCCGAGCGGATCAGGCTCGCCATCGAATCCCAGCACCATGCACTGGAGGGGGATCTTGAGATCTCCCTCACCATCAGTATCGGGATCAGCGCCAGCAAGGGCAGCCATGACACTGTAGAGAAGATGGTTAGACGGGCCGACACCGCCCTCTATCTGGCCAAAAAGCAGGGGCGCAACTGCTGCCGCAAAGAAGAGCCGGAGCCGACCTGATGGCGCACGCCCCTGCCCTCTGGTGACACTGCTAACCTGTGCCTGTAGAGATAACCAACCGCAACGAATACAAAAGACAGCGCTACTCTCTTCGGTAGCGCTTTTTTCGTCCTGCTTTTGGTGCACTTTTCAATCACAACCATCAAGGGGACGGCTAAAGCGCAGTGGGCCACCATCAGTCTGAGAGAGCCTCACCGACAGCATGCCGCTGTTGGGCAATTGCCACTCGAAGAAGTCATCAAATCCGGCAATCGTTACGGCGCGGATCACCTTGGCGACCACTCCATGCGCCACCAGCAGTATCCGCTCCCCTTGCATGGTCGAAGCAAGTTCCGTGAGTCCCTGCGAGACCCGGGCAATCACCTCATCAATGGTCTCACCACCGGGAGGAGCTTCAGCCCAGCGCCGGGTGATATTGCGCGCCCACAGTTCGGGATAGCGTGTTCTCGCCTCTACCTGTGTCAGCCCTTCAAACAGGCCGACATCCCGCTCACGAAAGGCTGGTACAAGCTCCACAGGCAATCCCAGCTGACGAGACAAGATGGCAGCGCTCTCCCTTGTTCGCAGCAGGGGGGACGCCAGCAGCCGATCGAACGGCGGCTCTGTCACAGCTACCTTCTCAGCCAGACAAGATATCTGGCGCACGCTATCGTTATTGAGCCCGATATCCAGCGCGCCCTGATAACGCCCTTCCGCATTGGCCTGCGTCTCGCCATGGCGGATAACTACCAGCTCCATGCCGACCTCCTTTGCTGGGGCTACCTGGTTTTACTTCCCTTTGCGATAACGGGGATGCTCGTCCTGGATCGGCAACCAGGGCAGCTGACTGTCGGTATGGATGTGATAGGTTGGCGCAACGGCCTTCGGATTATTGAGGGAGGCGATGGCCAACGTGAGATAGTCAGGGTACTGGGTGCTGCGATACGTGAGGGTGGAGCCACACTCGGCGCAAAATCCCCGGCGGATAAAGTCTGAAGACGCATACTCGGTCGGTTTGCCGCAAAGCCACTCTACCCGCTCGATGCGAAAGTCCATCCAGGCCCCGACCGGGGCACCCGTGGTGCGCTGGCAATCCCGACAGTGACAAAAATCGGCCGCAAAAGGTGCTGCCAGCATCTCATAACGGATCGCCCCGCAATGACAACCGCCCTTCATCTTGCCCCCCTTGTTGCAATTTTGCACAAGCCAAAGAGATTACCAATATAAACCGGCCCTTTACATCTATTTTCTCAAGGGAATAAGCGACAATGTACCGAGATAAAGCTGAGTGATATAGCAAGACCTCACCATTTCAGGTGATAAATGACAGTTTACCAATAGAGAAGATACTCCTCATATTCGCAATGAGAGGTTTCAATTTATGGTGGGAAATGAATTAGCAAGTAGCGCGCTACTCTTATCAGAAGATGCCAGTTTATAGGGGCTAACGAACCTGAATATAAATTTCATTCTCAACGTTGATTCAACACTATTTTATTTCAATTTTCAGATAAAAACTCACCTTATCAGTTAGAACATAAGCACCATTGAAAATACAAGATAATATTCAGTGATGCACTGCTGATAATTAACGAGGAGAAGGAGTTATCCCCCCTCTCCTCTTTGGGAGTTAAATTACGCCATCTTATTTGGCAGGAACTACAACCCAGGGGCCGCCTTTGGCGGGATCATCCCCCTGTGTCCACCATTTGGCCTGATAGACGGCGCCCTTGTAGCTCACCTTGTTGCCCGCGGTGTAGACCTTGGTCACTTCCCAGGCCGGGTTGCCACCGATGGGGGGGTCGCTCGGATCGACCGGTGGTGGAGTCAGTTTGTCCACAACCCGCACTTTCGGCCAGTTGGCGTGGGAGCCGTAGAAGTTGGTCACACACTTCTCGTAATCACCCGGTACCAGCGCGGAATATGCGGTCTGGAAGCCCACCAACTCACACTCGAAGGAGTAACCGCCCGGGCGATCCGGGTAGTATTTCCAATTGCCATCCCAGTTGGTGTAGAGCACGTCGGTAGCGCCATTGAGATTGAGGCTGCCATAAGGAGTCTGCTGCCAGCAGGTGTTCTTCTCATCCGCCTTGATCGGGATCTGGTAGTGGTTGGCCAGCCCTTCCCAGTAGCGGATTCGATTGACCGGCTGCCCCTTGTCCTTGTTTTGTTCACCACACTCGATACCGCCGTTGATCACGTTGATGGTGGTACCGAAGCCATAGCCGATACCGGCGTCAGCTTCCCGTTTTGAGGGTACCCAAGTGCGATCAATCACGTGCAGCATGGCCGGTTTCGGAGCCTGCGGGGTGAGGAAGAACCAGATGGCCGAAGCGAGGTTGAGCCAGGAGTCCGCCACCAGCCCCGGGTTGTTGAGCAGCACGGAGGCATCGCCGTCAAACATCGCCTCGGAGAAGGCGCCGTAGTTGAAGTGGTAGGAGAGCTGCTTGGCACCGCGACCGAAGTAACCCTGCCCCGTGCTGCAGGGCCACTTTTTGTTCTGCCAGTCGTTCTGGCCACAGCCGGTGGTGTAGCCGGTCTGTCCCTCTGACCAGCCCATCTCCCGCACATGCACCAGTGCCTGTTGCCACTCCTCCAACCCCAGCGGGTTATCGGAGACGTTCTCCTTGGCAATATGGCCACCGGTCTCCTGAGAGAAGTGCGCAAAGGCGGTCACGATGGATTTTTTACAGATCGCATCAGAGTCGCGACCGTCGGTATATTCGCCACAGAACGCAGGAAATTTACCGATGGCTCGCAAGAAGCGGACATAAGTATATTCCGGCGCTGCCATCTGGGTTAAATATTCCCATTCAGATTGGGGAAATACCCGTTCAACCCGTTTTACGTTGTCAGGATTGCTTGCCAGACCCGGTTCAATGGCATCAACGATTTTATTTGACCTGGTCGCCAATGCCTTGGCCCATATTGCATACATGGGATTGGCCGTCTTGGCTTTTTCCATGGCAGCCAGATCCGGGGCCGCAATCACATATCCTCCCGCATTTTGCGGATCGGGTTGAATATTCATGGCTGCACTCATTGCGGCATAGCTTGGCAATGCGCAGGCGGCAGCGATCAGCCAGGCACAACGCTTGGGTTTGAACATGTTTATCGTCCTTGTTTGAATTAATGCGTTCCAAGAGTAGGTGTTTCAACAACTAAATTCACGATGAGAATTAAGAAATAAGCAGAATTTGTGAGCCATTTCACTTTGTGATATTCAGTGCAGCTGAAACAAAGAAAAAGAACCCAAACGAAAACGCTACAGCGTGATCTGTCGCCCATTTTTAGAACAGTTGAGACAGCCAGGTGACCTGCCATACGGTCATTGTTCGTGATAAAAAAATGGCTGACAGGCTCAACCTGTCAGCCATCATCAATGTTCAAGAAAAATGCTCAAAATAGCCGGATGTCAGGCACGCACGGCACGGATCAGGATATTGCGCGGGGTCATGGGTTTGGCACAAAACTCCCCCACTTCGACCCGATAGCCCTGCTCTTGCAAAAAGAGCGCGCGATCCAGCGCCAGCCAGATCTCGAGGGGACGGCGAAACAAATGACGCACCAGCTCCATGCGGGCGACATCACCAAAGCGACGCTCTCCGTGTTCCAGCCAGGCGGAATAGTCGAGCCCAGCGGGCAGCACAATCCCTTTGCGCTCGGAAGCCCAGCCGCAGAATGCCTCAAACGTGCCGGTCAGCAGGCTCTTTTGCATATTGGGGACCGGCAGATACTCATCCACCCCGCGTACCTGACGCTGCAGGCAGTCAAACCCGAGCCGCCACACCACTTCCTGCTCGCGCAGGCGGGCGATCCGCGCACCGCCAGTCACCGTCTCCTGTAGCGGCAACTTGAGATCCGCCTTGCTCAACACCAGCTCGCTGGCATTGGCCGCGGCCGACAGCGGGCGATAGTGGCTGCTGCGGATCAGGTGGTAACAACAGGGAGAGATGGTCACTCCGCGGGCACCGCGCTCGGCCACCCGCTCCAGCAGATGGGTGTGCAGCTCGCCGCAGGCATGGAGTGCCATGGCATGATGTTCGGGGGCGATCAGCACCGCCGACTCGGGGGCAAAGGCATCGGCGCAGGTAAAGGTCATATTGGCGCCATCCCGCTCGGCCAGCAGCCGACCTTCGTCACAAAGCTGCCCTTGCAACTCCAGACTGAGGATCGGAGCCTGTCGATGAAGTGACACCAGCCGCCCAAGATGCCCCTTGCCGGCACACCACTCCAGATAGGGGCCCTGATGGGCCGGCAGACAGGCGGTGAACGACTCGATCTGGGCCTGCTTGCGCCCCGGCATATGCAGCGCCATCTCCTTGCTGCAAGTGATGGGCTCAGGGGTAAACGGGGCAAGCAGGCTGAGTTGCTGCAGCTCGGCGCCCTCGGCAATCCAGGGGGCAAGAAGACTGCTGAGGGCATCCATATCCGCATCGAGCTCTGCCAACTGGCCGAGCGTCAGCCCATTGAGCAACGCAGCCAATTCGGGCGCCTCATCGGCAAAGGCCATGGTCAGATGATGATATGGCTGATATTGCCACCAGCGTTGGTAGCGGGTGAGCAGTCGATCCAGTTGTTGAAAACGTTGAGCCAGCACGAATGCCCCTGCCTTGCAGTCAAAAAGGAGGCTCATTCTATCGATCCCGCTTCAAATTGCACTCTCAATACCAAACGATCAGCGCCGCGCAACAGCACAGCCAACCTTGTGAGCCAGGGCAGACCTGACAAAGTGCGGGGTTTTATGCTATATTCCGCCCCCTCTTTCACGCGCCCCGTCCAACGCGGGTCGCTTTACACTAGCTATGGGACCAACAACATGACCATCAACGCCATTCTGCAAGCGCGCGCGGGCGCCAAGTGTGAACTGTGCAGCGCCGAGCAGGCGCTGACCGCCTTCGTGGTGCCTCACTCCCCCGCCAGCGACGATGATCACAGCGTTGCTATCTGTGACACCTGCCGTGGTCAGCTGGAACAACCGGATACCCTGGTGGTGAACCACTGGCGTTGCCTGAGCGACAGCATGTGGAGCCAGGTGCCTGCGGTGCAGGTGATGGCATGGCGCCAGCTCAAAGCACTCTCCGGCAAGGGTGAGGTGTGGGCTCAGGATCTGCTGGACATGATGTACATGGAGGACGAAGCCAAGGCCTGGGCTGAAGCTGGTATTGCTGACGAAGATGACGACAGCGTACCGACCGTTGACTCCAACGGCGCCGTGCTGCAAGAGGGCGACTCCGTTACCCTGATCAAGGATCTGGACGTGAAAGGCGCCGGTTTTACCGCCAAGCGAGGCACCCTGGTCAAGGGCATCCGTCTGACCAACAACCCGCTCCATATCGAAGGCAAGGTCAACGGCGTGCAGATCGTACTGGTTGCTGCCTACCTGAAAAAGGCCTAAACCAAGGGCGATTGCTCTGCTGTCTGCTGCCAGAGCACAAGCACAACGGAAAAAGGATGGCGTCACGCCATCCTTTTTTATGCCCGCTTGCCACAAACGACAAACCTGAGCCCATAAGGCCAGCCAAAGCAAAAAGGCGCATCCGGATGGACGCGCCTTCTTTACAGGGCCGATACCGTTAACCGGCAGCGAAAACGGTCACTCAGGAGGAGAGCTTGCCATCTAGCTCGGCAATCTTGGCCGACCAGTAGGCCGGGCCGGTTTCGTGGATATTGTTGCCTTCGGAGTCGACCGCAACGGTCACCGGCATATCTTCCACTTCAAACTCGTAGATCGCTTCCATGCCGAGATCGGCAAAAGCCACCACGCGGGCCTTCTTGATGGCCTTGGCCACCAGATAAGCAGCCCCGCCCACCGCCATCAGATAGACGGCCTTGTGCTGCTTGATGCTCTCGACGGTTTTCGGACCACGCTCGGATTTGCCGATCATGCCGATAAGGCCGGTTTCACCCAGCATCATATCGGTGAACTTGTCCATCCGAGTGGAGGTGGTGGGGCCTGCCGGGCCGACTACTTCGTCACGCACCGCATCGACCGGGCCAACGTAATAGATAAAGCGGTTGGTGAAATCGACCCCTTCAGGCAGCCCTTCGCCATTTTTCAGCATGTCGGCGATACGCTTGTGGGCGGCGTCGCGACCGGTGAGGATCTTGCCGGAGAGCAGCACGGTATCACCGCTCTTCCAGCTGGCCAGTTCGGCCTTGGTGATGCCATCGACGTTGACGCGGCGCACATTGCCACCCGCTTCACGGGCGATCTCCGGCCAGTCACTCAGTTTCGGCGGAGTCAGTTCAGCAGGGCCTGAACCATCCAGCTCGAAATGAACGTGACGGGTCGCGGCGCAGTTGGGGATCATCACCACCGGCTTGGAGGCGGCGTGAGTCGGCGCAGATTTCACCTTCACATCCAGCACGGTAGTGAGGCCGCCCAGCCCTTGGGCACCGATCCCCAGCTTGTTGACCTTGTCGTAGAGCTCGACCCGCAGCTTCTCTTCAGTGGTTTGCGGGCCACGGGCGATCAGATCCTGAATGTCGATGTGCTCCATCAGGGCCTCTTTGGCCAGCACTGCCGCTTTCTCGGCGGTACCGCCGATGCCGATGCCCAGCATGCCGGGCGGGCACCAGCCGGCGCCCATGGTCGGCACGGTTTTCAGCACCCACTCGACGATATCGTCAGAGGGGTTGAGCATCACCATCTTGGATTTGTTCTCGGAGCCGCCGCCTTTGGCCGCGATGCTCACTTCCACCTTGTTGCCGGGGATCATGTCGATATGGACCACGGCAGGGGCGTTGTCTTTGGTGTTTTTGCGACTGCCGGCCGGATCGGCCAGCACCGAGGCGCGCAGCGGGTTGTCAGGATTGGTGTAGGCACGACGGGTCCCTTCGTCCACCATCTCCTGCACTGTCATGTCGCTGTCCCACTGGACCTGCATGCCAATTTTGACGAAACAGGTCACGATGCCGGTGTCCTGGCAGAGCGGACGATGACCTTCGGCGGACATGCGGGAGTTGATCAGGATCTGGGCAAGCGCATCTTTGGCGGCCGGGTTGGCCTCGCGGTCATACGCCGCTTTGGCAGCCTGAACAAAATCCAACGGGTGGTAATAGGAGATGTACTGGAGGGCATCTGCGATAGAATCGATGAAATCCTGTTTTTTTATAATGCTCATATCATCCTCACTGGTCCTTGTCTCTGCCACGGAGCAGGGCAAGGGCTTCCATATGATGGGCCGTGCTGACGTGCTGGCTAAAAACTATCAACCAGCAAAAAACGAACGACACGGCAGTTTTTTCTTAAGTCACCGACACCTATGATACGCTTGCCCACCAGCACCGACTAGGGTTCGGGAACCAAACTGTTGCCTGTGTAACATAAAATGACGCCAACACTTCATATCCATCATCTAGACCATAGTGCTGAACTCCATCAGCTTTTTGCCCGCCTGCAACATCAGCCGTGGGCCATGTTGCTGGAATCGGCGGGACCACTCGGTGCCGATAACGGCTTTGATATCATCACTGCCGATCCGCTGGCGACCCTCGAAACCCGTGGCGAGGTGACCACTCTGCGTATCGGGGCGAATATCAGCGAACACAGCGAAGATCCCCTCGCCCTGCTGGCCCATACCCAGCAACAGCTGCTGGGGGAGCTGGATTTGTGTGCCACTCACCTGCCCTTTATTGGCGGCGCCCTCGGCCTGTTTGGCTATGATCTGGGCCGCCGCTTTGAGCGACTGCCGGTGCAGGCCGCCGCCGATATCGCGCTGCCAGACATGGCGGTGGGCATCTACGACTGGGCGCTGCTTCGCAATGTGGCGACCGGCGACTGGCAGCTGGTGCACTGGGGGGATAAAGCGGGCCTTGCCAACCGGCTGGCCTGGCTTGAACAGCAGCAGGCCAAACCGGCCCCCGCTTTTGCCTTGCTGGGGGCGTGGCAGAGCAATATGAGCCGCGCCGAGTATGGCGAGAAGTTTGCCCGCATTCAGGAATATCTCGCCGCAGGGGATTGCTACCAGATCAACCTGACCCAGCGTTTCAGCGCCCCCTATCAGGGGGATGAGTGGCAGGCCTACTGCCTGCTGGCCACCGCCAACAAGGCCCCCTTCTCAGCCTTTATCCGTCTGCCGGAGAGCGCGCTGCTGAGCCTCTCCCCCGAGCGCTTCCTGCTGCTCGATGGCCGTCATATCGAAACCAAACCCATCAAGGGCACTCGCCCTCGCCACCCCGATCCGGCCACCGATCGGCAAGTCGCGCGGGAGCTGGCGCAGGCCGACAAGGACAGATCAGAGAATCTGATGATCGTTGATCTGCTGCGCAACGACATCGGTCGGGTCAGCCGGCCGGGCTCGGTCAGCGTGCCTCATCTCTTTGCGGTGGAGTCGTTTCCGGCGGTACATCATCTGGTCTCCACCATCCACGGTGAGCTGGATGCACGCTGGCAAGGAGTCGATCTGCTGCGGGCCTGTTTCCCGGGTGGCTCCATCACCGGCGCCCCCAAGATCCGCGCCATGGCGATCATTGAGGAGCTGGAGCCCCAGCGGCGCAATGCCTATTGCGGCAGCATCGGCTATCTCAGCCAGCACGGCCGGATAGATACCAGCATCTGCATTCGCACCCTGATCGCCGAAGCGGGTCGCCTGCACTGCTGGGCCGGTGGAGGCATCATCGCCGACTCCGACGCCGACAGCGAATATCAGGAGACCTATGACAAGGTCGCCCGCATCCTGCCGCCGCTCTCGGCGCTGTAACCGTCCCCACTGTCAGGCCACCGCACAGGAGAGAGCACCCGCCATGGATCGCCACGAACTGCTGACCCGCTTCCAGTTGCAGCAACCTGCGCCGGCCCATCGCCTCGCTATTGGCGGGCTCAGTCCGGCGGCGGTGTTGATCCCGGTGGTGATGCGCGATGAGGGGCTCAGCGTGTTATTGACCCGGCGCAGCCCACGGCTGCGTCATCATGGGGGGCAGATCAGCTTCCCCGGCGGGCGACAGGATCCCGGCGACGAAAACCTGATTGCCACGGCGCTGCGGGAGACCGAAGAGGAGCTCGGCATTCCGGCCCGACTGATTGAAGTGATCGGCACCCTCAACCCGCTTAATACCGTGTCACGATTCGAGGTGCTGCCGGTGCTGGGGCTGCTCGATGGCAACTATCCCCTCATCCTGAGTCCTGATGAGGTGGATCACGCCTTTGAAGTGCCGCTGACCCATCTGCTGGATCGGCGCAACCACATCCCCCTGACCCTTTCCAGAGGGGGGAAAGCGCACACCATCTACTGGATCCCCTGGCAACAGCACTTTATCTGGGGGGCTACCGCCAGCATGATCAACCAACTAGCCCAGCATCTCGAAAAATAACAATTTACCTACATTTGGCTGAGCGAGATTTAATCATTAACACTAAAATAACGTGCCAATTGATAAACAATAATTGAATTTTTCTTGTTTTGATCACATTTCCATAAGAAAGTGCGGTTTTTCGTGCCGTAAAGATGAATTTGATCAACATTTTTGATTAGAAAAACCGTATCCTTGCGCCGACTTAATAAGAACCACACATTCGGGGTGAGATAGATGTCAAACACAGTCACTGGCACGCAGGGAGTTGCGGCGTCAACAGAGCAAGGGATCCGCTCTACTCAAACCACTCGTTGGGAAAAACGCGACTCTACCTGGGTCATCAGTCTGTTCGGGACCGCGGTTGGTGCGGGGATCCTGTTCCTGCCGATCAACGCGGGTATGGGCGGTTTCTGGCCGCTGGTCGTCATGGCGCTGCTGGTAGGTCCCATGACCTATCTGGCCCACCGTGGCCTGGCCCGCTTCGTGCTCTCCTCCAAAAAGCCAAATGCAGACATCACCGAAGTGGTGGAAGAGCACTTTGGCGTGGGTGCCGGTAAATTAATCACCCTGCTCTACTTCTTCGCCATCTACCCCATCGTGCTGATCTACGGCGTGGGTATCACCAACACCGTCGAAAGCTTCATGGTCAACCAGCTGCAGATGAGTGCCCCGCCGCGCTGGATCCTCTCCATCGTGCTGATCATGGGCATGATGTCGGTGATGCTGGCCGGTGAAAAGCTGATGCTGAAAGTGACCGAGCTGCTGGTTTATCCGCTGATCGCCATTCTGGCCGGTATCTCTTTGTACCTGATCCCTGACTGGACCGGTGCCGCGCTGGAGCAGGTGCCCTCTGCCAAGGATTTCGCCACTACCCTGTGGCTGACCATCCCGGTACTGGTTTTCTCCTTCAACCACAGCCCGGCCATCTCCAGCTTCTCTCTGGCCCAGCGCCGCGACCATGGCGATCAGGCTGTCGAGAAAGCCGATGCCATCCTCAAGCGTACCGCCATGGTGCTGCTGGGCTTCGTGATGTTCTTCGTCTTCTCCTGCGTCATGAGCCTGACACCGGCCCAGCTGGCAGAAGCCAAGGCTCAGAACATCGCCGTGCTCTCCTATCTGGCCAACCAGCATGCCAGCCCCATCATCTCCTACTTCGGTCCGTTGGTTGCGTTCGTGGCCATCGTCTCCTCCTTCTTCGGCCACTATCTGGGTGCCCGTGAAGGTCTGAAGGGGATGATCGTGCAGAACATGCGCAAGTCAGGCAAAGAGCCGAACGCCAAGAAAGTCGAGATGTTCATCATCGCCTTCTTCATCCTGACCCTGTGGGGCACTGCCATTGCCAACCCCTCCATCCTGGGCATGATTGAATCTCTTGGCGGCCCGATCATCGCTACCATCCTGTTCATCATGCCGATGTACGCCATCAAGCGCGTACCGGCCATGGCGAAATATCAGGGCCATATCAGCAACGTATTTGTCGCTGTGATGGGGATGATCGCCATCTCCGCCATCCTCTATCAGCTGGTCGGTTAATCCCCTACCTGCCGCTGATAGCAAAATGCCAGCCGAACACTCGGCTGGCTTTTTTATCTCTGCAACCTGTGCCACCGCGATTGTCCTGCACTCTCCTTATTACTCCCCCCCACCTTGTTGGATATCTGCATGCTCACAAACACCATGACTGAGCACGTCGGGTATCAACATGCCCCCCTGCCCGCAGCTCAATATCGCCAACACGTTTACTCCCCCTCACCAAACCATGATGGCGTGTCTGATAGGACAGGTTGGGTTCATCTGCCGCAGCCAGCCATCTTCGTTCTTCTGTGATGCTGTGATGCTGTGATGCTGTGATTGTCCTGAAGATCTGGGGTAAGCCATAGCAACCGGCTCTTGGCAGAGCAGACAAAGGTGTGTGACGCACAACAGAGGGAGTAAGCACAACTCGAAGGGACAAAGATAAGGCAGCGCCCTGGACAAGGGTGACAGAATGTCCAGCACATCAGCCAAAGAGCCTGCTTAAAGAGGAAAAGAAAGCAAATCCGGCAATAAAAAGCGCCCTCCGAAGAGGGCGCTAGTGTGTTGCGAAACTGACCGTTACGAGATCAGGCTTCGCGGCTCGGTACCGGAGCCACATCCAGCAAGGTTTCATCTTCAGCCATGCAAGCTGCGGCGGTGAACAGCACGTCGGTGGAGCTGTTCAGCGCTGTCTCGGCAGAATCCTGCAACACGCCGATGATAAAGCCGACGGCCACCACCTGCATGGCGATGTCGTTGCTGATACCAAACAGGCTGCACGCCAGCGGGATCAGCAGCAAGGAGCCACCAGCGACACCGGATGCGCCACAGGCACTGATGGTGGCAACCACAGAGAGCAGCACGGCAGTTGCCATGTCCACTTCCATCCCCAGGGTATGTACCGCCGCCATGGCGAGCACAGTGATGGTGATGGCCGCACCCGCCATGTTGATGGTGGCACCCAGCGGGATGGAGACCGCGTAGGTATCTTTGGGCAGGCGCAGTTTTTCACACAGCGCCATGTTGACCGGGATGTTGGCGGCAGAGCTGCGGGTAAAGAAGGCGGTCACGCCGCTCTCTTTGAGGCAAGTCAGCACCAGCGGATAAGGGTTGCGCTTGATCTTCCAGAAGACGATCAACGGGTTGACCACAAAGGCGATAAACAGCATGCAGCCGATCAGCACCACCAGCAGTTGGGCATAGCCAAACAGGGCGTCAAAGCCTGTCTCTGCCAGCGTGGAGGCAACCAGACCCAGGATCCCGAGCGGAGCACAGCGGATCACCGCTTTCACGATGGCGGAGACACCGTGAGACAGGTCAGTGATGAGCGCCTTGGTGCTCTCGTTGGCATGGCGCATGGCGATACCCAGACCGATGGCCCACGCCAGAATACCGATATAGTTGGCATCCATCAGCGCCTTGACCGGGTTGGTTACCACATTGAACAGCAAGGTCTGCAGCACCTCGGTGATCCCGCCTGGCGGGGTGATCTCGGCAGTATTGGCCACCAGATGGAGGTTGGAGGGGAACAGGAAGCTGGCAATCACCGCGACCACGGCCGCAGAGAAGGTACCAAAGAGGTAGAGCGCCAGCAGCGGGCGAATATTGGTCTTCTGACCCTGCTTGTGACCAATGATGGCCGCCATCACCAGTACGAATACCAGCAGCGGGGCTACCGCTTTCAGTGCACCAACGAACAGATTGCCAAGCAGACCTGCCGTTTTCGCCCACTCGGGCGCAAACAGTGCCAGCAAGATACCGAATACCAGACCAACCAGGATCTGGCTGACCAGGCTGGTGCTATTGACCAGCCGAAGGAGGGGGTGTTGTTGTGTCATCAAAAAAGTCCCTAAGCACCGTAGTGCATGAATCATGAGTCCTGTCTGCAACCACTCATCGGGAGACCCCTGTCGCCCTGATGTGGTGTCTGTGGCCAGCCTTCTGTCGGGCCGATCCGCCAGTCACCGGATTGCATGACGGAATATCCCATTCGCCATCTTTTTTTTCCAGAGACTCACCAAAAAATATCCCGTTTCCATCACAAAAAACCGCAACAAAACCTTAACCACAGAGCAACCACCCATTTTTGTACGTTTTATCGACACTCTCTGCCCTCACCCTCACAACCATTCCTGTGTCACCCGTGACCGGAATCGCTGTGCTATCATCCCCCATTTGCCGCGGAGCCTTGCCATGATCACATCCCTGCTCAACCAATATTTTGGTTTCTCCGCACTCAGGCCAGGTCAGGAGGCGGTGATCAGCCGGGTGCTGGCAGGTCAGAGTGCCGCCGCCATCTTTCCCACCGGCTCCGGCAAGTCGCTCTGTTATCAACTGCCTGCCCTCGCCCTGCCTCACCTGACCCTGGTTATATCGCCGCTGCTGGCGCTGATGCACGATCAACTCGCCTTCCTTAAAAGCAAGGGAATAAGCGCCGCCACCCTCGACTCAAGCCAGAGCCCGGAGGAGAGCCGACGAGTGATGCAGCAGGCGCTGGATGGCCAGCTCAAGATCCTGATGATCTCGGTGGAGCGACTCAAGAACGAGCGCTTTCGCCGCTTTATCCAGCAAGTGCCGCTCTCGCTGCTAGTCGTCGATGAGGCGCACTGTATCTCGGAGTGGGGCCACAACTTTCGCCCCGACTACCTCAAGCTGCCGAGCTATCGCCATGATCTGAAGATCCCGCAGGTGCTGCTGCTCACCGCCACCGCCACACCGGCGGTTATTCAGGATATGCAGACCAAATTCGGCATAGCGCCGGAGGGGGTCGTGGTCACCGGTTTCTACCGCCCCAATCTTGATGTGGCGGTCATTCCCCTGTCGCCCGATGCGCGGGATAGCTGGCTCGCGCAGGAGCTGGCAAACGATCCGGCGGCCCCCACCATCGTCTACGTCACCTTGCAACACACCGCCGAAGCCTGCGCCGAGCAACTCATTAGAGAAGGGATCAACGCCCGCGCCTATCATGCCGGACTCGACTCGGCTCTGCGCAGTCAGATCCAGCACGACTTCATGGCGGGCAAGGTGGACTGCATCGTCGCCACCATCGCCTTTGGCATGGGGATCGACAAAGCGGATATCCGGCGGGTCATTCACTACGATCTGCCCAAATCCATCGAGAACTACAGCCAGGAAATTGGCCGCGCCGGGCGGGATGGCCAGCCATCGCGCTGTATCGTGCTGGCCAACCAGAGCCAGCTGCCGGTGCTGGAGAACTTCGTCTACGGCGATACGCCGGATTTGAGTGCCATCCTCCAGCTCCTTGCCATCATCAAGCAGAGCGGGAACGAGTGGGAATTCACCCTGCTGCGCCTCTCCAACGACACCAATATCCGCCAGTTGCCCCTTAAAACCCTGCTGGTCTATCTGGAGATGGCGGGCATCATCACCCCGGCCTACAGCTACTACGCCGACTACCGCTTCAAGTTTGTGCTGGATAAAGGCGAGATAGTGAGCCGCTTCAATCCGGATCGCCGCCAGTTTCTGGAGCAGCTGTTCGCCTGTGCCCCGCAAGCCCGCAGCTGGTGCACCATGGACTTTGACGCCCTCTGGCAGGGCTATCAGGGAGAGCGACAGCGGGCCGTTGCGGCGCTCGACTACCTGCAGCAGCAAGGCTGGATCGAGCTTGAAAGCAAACAGATGACCGAGGTCTACCGGATCACCCGTCAGGGGTGGGACAACGAGCAGGAAGCAAAAGCCCTGCACGCCCTGTTCCTGCAAAAAGAGCAGAGCGAGCTGGCAAGACTGCAAGCCATGCTCGACTTTTTCACCTCAAGTGAGTGCCTGAGCCACCGCCTCGCCCGCTATTTTGCCGATGAGGTGGCGCCGGTTCATTGTGGCCACTGTTCGGTTTGTCGCGGCGAGGTGGCGCATCTCCCGCCCCTGCCCTCACTGACCATGCCAAACGAGGCGGGGATCCGCGCCTGGTGCGATCCGCTGATTGCCAAGACAGGTTCGGTGGATGCGCGTGTTCTGGCCCGTTTCCTGTGCGGTATCGCCACACCGCTGACCAGCCGGGTCAAAGCCAAATCGCTGGCGGGCGCAGGCCAGTTGGCCGCGTACCCGTTTGCCCGCGTCCTGGCGGCAGTGCAACAAGCCTACCCTTGCTAGATGAGTGCTGGCGGCGTCAATAGCCACCAGCAGAAACAAGCGTTTACAGACGCAGAAAAAGAAGACCCTCGCGGTTGCGAGGGTCAAGCCAACGGAAACGTGCTTAAACAGAGCTTGGTGAGGCAACAGTCAACTCTCTTGCTAAAGCGTCTTGCTGCTCACACATCGCCAATCTAGGGCACTCAAAATGTAGCGTCAATGTAAAAATTAGAGTCTAAACTCCAAACAAAGCAATTTACGTTGACGTTCACGTAATGATATTTTCATTCATAACCCCGCCAACCCGCAGCCCCATTGCCTTTCGTCAAACCCCTTAATCTTTTCGCAATAAGTTCCCTCTTTCCCATAAACATTTATTTTTTATGTCTTTGACATTTACCTCACTATCGTGGCAAAAATAATTTAACAGTCAGTAACATAGCGGTGTTGTTGACTGACCCTCCCCGCACAAGGATCGGGCAGGTTTCTTCAGAATTTAACCTATCAACCGTGATGGATTACTGGAGTCTGTTGACTAGGCTTTAAAAGCGCACAACACAAAAGCAGTCATCCACTTTTTTCAGGGTAAGCGACTATAACGAGGGCAAAGTTATGGGCATATTCGAGCATTACCAACAGCGATATGAAAAAGCGAGAGAAGAGGAATATACCATCCAGGAGTTCCTGGATATGTGTAAGCAGGACAAAGCCTGCTACGCCTCCGCAGCCGAACGTCTGCTGACCGCCATTGGTGAGCCGGAGATGGTAGACACCTCAGCCAACCCCAGACTGAGCCGACTCTTCTCCAACCGCGTCGTGGCACGCTATCCCGCCTTCAAGGATTTCTACGGGATGGAAGAGGCCATCGAACAGATCGTCTCCTACCTCAAACACTCCGCCCAAGGGCTGGAGGAGAAGAAACAGATCCTCTATCTGCTGGGCCCCGTTGGCGGCGGTAAATCCTCGCTTGCAGAGAAACTCAAATCCCTGATGCAGAAGGTGCCCATCTATCGCATCAAGGGCTCACCAGTCAATGATCACCCCTTCTGCCTGTTCGATATCGAAGAGGATGGGGAGATCCTGGAAAAAGAGTACGGCATCCCGCGCCGTTACCTGCGTCCCATCATGTCCCCCTGGGTGGCCAAACGCCTGCACGAGTTTGGCGGCGACATCACCAAGTTCAAGGTGGAGAAGGTCAACCCCTCCATCCTCGATCAAATCGCCATTGCCAAGACTGAACCCGGTGATGACAACAACCAGGACATCTCCTCACTGGTCGGCAAGGTCGACATCCGCATGCTGGAGCACTTCGCCCAGGATGACGCCGATGCCTACTCCTACTCAGGTGCGCTCTGTAAAGCGAACCAGGGGGTGATGGAGTTTGTGGAGATGTTCAAGGCCCCCATCAAGGTGCTGCACCCGCTGCTGACGGCAACCCAGGAGGGTAACTACAACGGTACCGAAGGGCTCTCAGCCCTCCCCTTTGACGGCATCTTGCTCGCTCACTCCAACGAATCCGAGTGGCAGCAGTTCCGCAACAACAAGAACAACGAGGCCTTCCTCGACCGGGTCTACATCGTCAAGGTGCCTTACTGCCTGCGCGTCTCCGAAGAGGTGAAGATCTACGAGAAACTGCTGATCAACAGCGAATTGACCGAGGCCAAATGCGCCCCGGGCACCCTCGAGCTGCTGGGCCAGTTCTCTGTGTTGTCACGGCTGAAAGAGCCGGAAAACTCCAGCATCTACTCCAAGATGCGGGTCTATGATGGCGAGAGCCTGAAAGACACCGATCCCAAGGCGAAGAGCTATCAGGAGTATCGCGACTACGCCGGTGTAGACGAAGGGATGAATGGTCTCTCTACCCGCTTTGCGTTCAAGATCCTCTCCCGCGTCTTCAACTTCGACCACGCGGAAGTGGCCGCCAACCCGGTGCACCTCTTCTATGTGCTGGAGCAGCAGATCGAGCGCGAACAGTTCCCGCAAGAGCTGCACGATCGCTACCTTGAGTTCATCAAGGGCTATCTGACCCCACGCTATGTGGAGTTCATCGGCAAGGAGATCCAGACCGCCTATCTCGAGTCCTACTCCGAGTACGGTCAGAACATCTTCGATCGCTACGTCACCTACGCCGACTTCTGGATCCAGGATCAGGAGTACCGTGACCCCGAAACCGGCCAGCTGTTTGACAGAGCGTCCCTCAACAGCGAGCTGGAGAAAATTGAAAAACCCGCCGGGATCAGCAACCCGAAGGATTTCCGCAACGAAATCGTCAACTTCGTGCTGCGAGCCCGGGCCAACAATGCAGGCCGTAACCCCAACTGGACCAGTTACGAGAAGCTGCGCACCGTGATCGAGAAGAAGATGTTCTCCAACACGGAAGAGCTGCTGCCGGTTATCTCCTTCAACAGCAAAACCTCGGCCGAGGAGCAGAAGAAGCACGATAACTTTGTCGAACGGATGATGGAGAAAGGCTACACCCGCAAACAGGTGCGACTGCTCTCCGAATGGTATCTCAGGGTACGCAAGTCATCCTGACCCTGACTGTTCAAGGGGGAGTTATGGCGCATTTTATCGACCGCAGGCTCAACGGCAAAAACAAAAGCGCTGTCAATCGGCAGCGCTTCATTCGCCGCTACAAGAAGCAGATAAAACAAGCGGTCTCGGATGCTGTCTCCAAGCGCAGCATTCAGGACGTAGACAAGGGCGAGAGCATCAGCATCCCGACCAAGGATATCGGCGAGCCCCATTTTCATCAGGGGCACGGCGGTAAACGGGAGATGGTGCATCCCGGCAATGATCAGTTCGTCTCCGGCGACAAGATTGACCGTCCCAAAGGAGGGGGCGGCGGACAGGGTTCCGGCGAGGGACAGGCATCCAATCAGGGTGAAGGGGCCGATGATTTCGTGTTCCAGATCTCCAAGGATGAGTATCTCGATCTGCTGTTTGAAGATCTGGAGCTGCCCAGGCTGCAGAAAACCCAGCTCAATCAACTGATGGAGGTGAAAACCTATCGGGCGGGCTACACCTCCAACGGGGTGCCCGCCAACATCAACGTGGTGCGTTCCCTGCAAAATTCGCTGGCACGTCGCATGGCGCTGCAAGCAGGCAAGAAACGCCAATTGCATGAACTGGAAGATCGGCTGGCCCTGCTGGCCACCGATCCTAACGAGCACTTTGCCGAAATAGCCCTGCTCGAGAAGGAGATCAGGGAGCTGAAGCGGCGGATCGACGCGGTGCCCTTTATCGACACCTTCGACCTCAAGTTCAACAACTTCGTCAAACGGCCCGTCCCCTCCAGTCAGGCGGTGATGTTCTGTCTGATGGACGTCTCGGGCTCCATGGATCAGGCCACCAAGGAGATGGCCAAGCGTTTCTATATCCTGCTCTATCTGTTCCTGAGCCGGACCTACAAGAACGTCGAAGTGGTCTATATCCGCCACCATACCCAGGCCAAGGAGGTGGATGAACACGAGTTCTTTTACTCCCAGGAGACTGGCGGCACCATCGTATCCAGCGCCCTCAAGATGATGAATGACATCATCAATGAGCGTTACCCCGCCAACCAGTGGAACATCTATGCGGCGCAGGCGTCGGATGGTGACAACTGGGCTGATGACTCACCACAGTGCAGGGAGATCTTGGCGCGGGACATCATGCCAAGGGTGCGGTACTACTCCTACATCGAGATCACCACCCGTGCTCACCAGACCCTGTGGCACGAATATGAGTCGGTAGCCAGCCAGTTCCCCCACTTTGCGATGGAGCACATTCGCAAGGTCGAGGATATCTATCCGGTGTTCCGCGAGCTGTTCAAGAAACAAGCGGCGTGAGGAGGTCACATGATCGAAACAGAAAAACGTGTAGCGCCACTGGATGACGGACCAGACTGGAACTTCGATCTGCTGGAGACCTATCACCAGGAGATCGCCCGGGTCGCCCGTTTCTACAAACTGGATACCTACCCCAACCAGATCGAGGTGATCACCGCTGAGCAGATGATGGATGCCTACTCCAGCGTCGGCATGCCCATCGGCTATCAACACTGGTCGTTCGGCAAGCGCTTTATCCATACCGAGCGCAACTACAAGCGCGGCCAGATGGGACTGGCCTACGAGATCGTCATCAACTCCGATCCCTGCATCGCCTACCTGATGGAGGAGAACACCATGCCGATGCAGGCACTGGTGATGGCCCACGCCTGCTACGGTCATAACTCCTTCTTCAAGAACAACTACCTGTTCAAGGCCTGGACCGATGCCTCCTCCATCATCGACTACCTGCTGTTCGCCAAGAACTACATCACCCAGTGCGAAGAGAAGCATGGCATCGAGGCGGTGGAACAGCTGCTCGACTCCTGCCATGCCCTGATGAACTTCGGGGTGGATCGCTACAAGCGTCCCCAGAAGATCTCGATGGCTGAGGAGAAGCGGCGTCAGAAGGCACGGGAAGATTATCTGCAGACTCAGGTCAACGAGCTGTGGCGAACCCTGCCCAAACAGCATAAAGCGGCTGGCGTGGAGGACAGGCGCTACCCCGCAGAGCCCCAGGAGAACATTCTCTACTTCATCGAGAAAAATGCCCCCTTGCTGGAGCCCTGGCAGCGGGAAGTGGTACGCATAGTGCGCAAGATCAGCCAGTATTTCTATCCACAAAAGCAGACCCAGGTGATGAACGAGGGATGGGCTACCTTCTGGCACTACACCATCCTCAATCACCTCTATGACGAGGGCAAGTTGAGCGATCGCTTCATGATGGAGGTGCTGCACAGCCACACCAATGTGGTCTATCAACCGGCTTACAACAGTCGCTACTACTCGGGGATCAACCCCTATGCGCTGGGGTTTGCCATGTTTACCGACCTGCGCCGCATCTGCGAGAACCCGACCGAGGAAGATAGATACTGGTTCCCCGACTATGCCGGCAGCAACTGGGTCGAAACCCTCCACTTTGCTATGCAGAACTTCAAGGACGAGAGCTTTATCAGCCAGTTCTTAAGCCCGAAAGTGATGCGGGATATGAAGCTGTTCGCCATTGATGACGACGATCTGAAGAACTACATCAAGGTCTCGGCCATCCACAATGACGAGGGTTACCGTCAGGTACGCAACACCCTGTCAGCTCAATACAATCTCAGCAATCTGGAGCCAAATATTCAGGTCTACAACGTGGCGGTGAAGGGAGATCGTTCCCTCACCCTGCGTTATGTGCCCCACAACCGCATCCCCCTTGGCGATTCGCGCCACGAGGTGCTCAAACACCTCCATCAGCTATGGGGGTTCGACGTGGTGCTGGAACAGGATAACGGCGATCTGCCACCCGATATTATCGGCCGCTGCCCGGAGCGCAAACCGGGGATCTAACCCGTGACGTGATATCTCGACGGCCCACTTCGGTGGGCCGTTTTTTCGGCCTTCGCCTCTGCCTGCATCATCGCAGCACCACCTGAATAACCCGAACAAACCACAATATAGAAAGAGGCCCGCATGGTGTGCGGGCCTCTCTGTCTTGCGGTCACTCTGCAGCGGTTATCAGTAAAAGGTTTGCTGCTCCGCGGCCATCGCCTTGAGGCGGGCACAGGGAGCAAACCGGTCGCCGTGGCGCTTCTGGTAATACTCCAGACGGCCAACCAGATGATCGATCCCGAGCGTGTCCATATAACGGAACGGGCCGCCGAGGAAGGGCGGGAAACCGATGCCGAAGATGGCGCCGATATCGCCATCACGGGCCGACGCCACCACACCGCTATCCAGCGCCATCGCCGCTTCGTTGAGCATCAGCAGCACGCAGCGCTCGGCGATCTCCTGACGGGCCAGCTTGGCAGAAGGCTTGATGCCGAGCACGCCATAGACGCTCTCGTCCACCGTCTTCTTGCCCTCTTTGCCAGTCAGCTTGTTGCGCGGTGCCGCCTTGCCATAGAGATAGAAGCCCTTGCCGTTCTTGCGTCCCTTGCGATCATTTTGCAGCAGCTTGTCGAACGCCTTGGGTGCCTGGAACTGCTCGCCGCCCAGCTCTTTTTCGAGAATAGGGGAGATCTTGGCGCCCACATCGATCCCCACCTCGTCCAGCAAGGTGATGGGGCCAACCGGGAAACCAAAGTCCAGCAGGGCGCTATCCAGCACCTCCACCGGCTCCCCTTCCAGCACCAATCGCGCCGCTTCATTCATGTAGGGGGCAAGGATGCGATTGACGTAGAAACCGGCTTCGTCCTTCACCACGATGGGCGTTTTGCCCTGGGCACGGGCAAAGGCCAGGGTAGTGGCGACCGTCTCGGCACTGGTGCCAGCATGGGGGATGATCTCCGCCAGCGGCATCTTGTCCACCGGGCTGAAGTAGTGCAGCCCCACGACTCGCTCCGGGTGCGCCGCCTCTGCCGCAATCTGGTTGATGGGCAGGGAGGAGGTGTTGGAGGCAAACACTGTGTGCTCACCGCACTCACGCTCCACGTCCTTCACCATCTGGTGTTTGAGATTGAGATCTTCAAACACCGCCTCCACCACCATGTCCACCCGGTGAAAACCGGAGTAGTCGAGGGTACCGGTCAACAGGCTCATCTGCTTTTCCAGCTCGCTGCGCAAAATGTGACGGCGCTTGAGCTTCTTGGCCAGAATGTCATAGCTGTAGCGCATGGCATTGCCGATCCCGGCGCTTGCCACATCCTTGATCCGCACCGGCACGCCCGCCTTGGTAGCGGTGACAAATGCGATGCCGCCCCCCATCAGACCACCGCCCAGCACGGCTGCATGGGCCACCTTGCGCGGCTCGGCCCCCTGATAGGTGACCTCTTTCTTCATCTCGGTGGTAGCAAAGAAGATGGAACGCAGAGCGGCAGACTCAGCCGTCATCACCAGCTCGCCAAAGTGGCGGGATTCGGCGGCCAGACCGGCCTTCATCCCCTCCTCCACACCGATCCGCACCACCTCGAGGATCCGCTCCGGCGCCGGATAGTTGCCACGGGTCTTGGCTTTCACCCCCTTGCTGGCCTGATCGAACAGCACCTTGCGGCCCAGCTTGTTGGTCTCAAGCACCTTGCCCTGCAGATCCCGCTTCAATTGATGACGCGGTTTACCTTTTTTGGCCAGTTTGATGGCAGCATCCAGCAAGATTGACGGCGGCACCACATCGTCCACCAGCCCCAATTTCTTGGCTTGTTTGGCCCGCACCTGCTTACCGGTCAGCATCAGATCCAGCGCCTTGGCCACCCCGATAAGGCGCGGCAGACGCTGGGTTCCGCCAGAGCCCGGCAGCAGACCGAGCTGCACTTCCGGCAAACCCAGCACAGTTTTGCCGTGATCAGTCACCACCCGGCCATGACAGGCCAGCGCCAGCTCCAACCCGCCACCGAGGCAGGGGCCATGAATGGCGGCGATCACCGGAATGGTCAGCCCCTCGATCTCGGCGAAAATCTCCTGCCCTTCCCGCGACAGGGTCTCGGCATCCTTGGCACTGGTGCAGGCGGCCAGCATGGTGATATCAGCGCCGGCGATGAAGGAGTCCTTCTTGCCGGAGGTGATCACCAGACCGATCAAATCCTTGTTGCGTTTCACTTCCGCCAGTACGGAGCGGATCTCCTCGACAAAGGCGGCCTTGAGCGTATTCATACTCTCGCCCGGCACATCCATGGTGAGGATGCCGATGCCATCTTTGCGAACATCCAGGGAAAAAGTCTTAGCGCTCATCATTCAACCTCCAACACCATAGCCACGCCCAATCCACCCGCCGCACAGGCGGTGTTGAGCCCCAATCCCCCGCCGCGACGACGCAGCTCGTGCAGGGTCTGGGTGATCATCCGCGCACCGGTCGCGGCAAAGGGGTGGCCATAGGCCAGCGAACCGCCGAGGACGTTGAACTTCTCCATGTCTACCTCGCCGATGGCCTGATCGCGGCCCAGCTTGTCACGGGCAAACTCGTGGCTGGCAAACATCTTGAGGTTGGCCAGCGTCTGGGCGGCAAAGGCTTCGTGCATGTCGATCAGGGTCAGATCGCTGAGCGTGATGCCGGCTCTGTCCAGCGCCAGCGGCGTGGCATAGGAAGGACCCATCAGCATGTCTTGCCAGACATCGATAGCCGAGAAAGCGAAGCTGCGGATATAGCCAAGCGGCTCGAGGCCCAGCTCTTTCGCCCGACCTTCGCGCATCAACAGCACGGCAGCGGCGCCATCGGTCAGCGGCGTGGCGTTGGCCGCCGTCACTGTGCCATGGACCCGGTCAAACACCGGCTTGAGCTTGGCGTAGCTCGCGAGATCCGAGCTTTCACGGATATTGTTGTCCCGCTCGAGCGGCGACTTGTAGGGCGGCACATGGGCGGTAAACACCTCACCGCTGAGCTTGCCATCAGCCCAAGCCTGCGCGGCCAGGGTATGGGAGCGGTGCGCCAGCGCATCTTGCGCTTCACGGCTGATCTGGTGGCTCTTGGCCATCTGCTCGGCGGTCTGCCCCATGGAGAGGCCAGTGGAGTATTCCGCCACCGCAGGCGGCACCGGCAGCAGATCCTTGACCCGCAACTGACGCAGGATATTGAAACGCTGCTGCAGATTGCGCGCCTTGTTGAGATCCACTAGGGCGCGGGCCAGCTTCTTACTCACCCCGATGGGCAGCACAGAAGAGGAGTCAGCGCCGCCGGCGATGGCGATATCGACAGTCCCCGCCATGATGGATTCAGTGACGTTGGCCACCGCCTGAAAACTGGTGGCGCAGGCGCGGGAGACGCTATAGGCATCGGTATTGACGCTCATGCCGGTACCGAGCACGATCTCGCGGGCAATGTTGGGGGCTTCCGGCATCTGAACCACCTGACCAAACACCAGCTGGTCGATAAGCTTGGGATCGAGATCGGTACGGGCAAGCATCTCGCTCACCACCAGTTTGCCGAGATCGACTGCAGGCACGCCATGAAAGGCGGTGGCCTGCTTGGCAAAGGGGGTACGCAGCCCCGCCACGACGGCAATCCGTTCGCCCTGGCGAGTCGTCAGTTTCAATGGCTGTTTCATCCTGGCTCCTTGGTTTAAAAGGCAGAGGTCTGACCTCATTGCGCCACATCTTAACAATCCAATCACAAGTTTCATACAGCTGATTGAAACTAAATTAAGCGCGGCAAGGCCCCTTTGCTCGCCCTTGGGAAGCAACTGGAGTATAAAAAGATCAACTTCCATAAAAACAACGGGTTTATCGCATGGCAGCGGCCGAGTTCAGAGCGCTTAGGGACTATCTTGGCAGTCAGATCCTGGGACAGGAGGAGCTAATAGAAGGGCTCCTGATTGCCCTGTTATGTGAAGGACATGTGTTAATCGAAGGGGCCCCCGGTCTTGCCAAAACCCGCGCCGTCAAGGCGCTCGCTGGCGCCGTCGAGGGACGCTTTGCCCGTATCCAGTTTACTCCCGACCTGCTACCTGCCGATCTCACCGGCAGCGAGGTGTTTCACCCGCAGGATGCCAGTTTTGTATTCCAACCCGGCCCCCTCTTCAACCATCTGGTGCTGGCGGACGAGATCAACCGGGCACCAGCCAAGGTGCAATCAGCGCTGCTGGAGGCCATGGCCGAACACCAGATCACCGTGGGCAAAAAGAGCTGGCGGCTGCCACCCCTCTTTATGGTCGCCGCCACCCAGAATCCCATCGAGCAGGAGGGAACCTATCCCCTGCCGGAGGCGCAGCTCGACCGATTTCTGCTCAAGCTGATGGTGGATTACCCGAGCCCCACGATGGAGCTCGCCATCTTGCAGCTCAACGCCAGCGGCGAACAACTTGGCGCGGCGCCGGTGACCCTGAGCCAGACCAGCTTGCAAGGTGCTCGCAGCGACGTGCTGGCGGTGACCATGCAAAGCAGACTGGAGCACTATCTGGTGGAGCTGGTCTGCGCCACCCGCCCGGGTAGTGGCCTTTGCCCTGCCCTTGAGCCACTGATTGCCGTAGGGGCCAGCCCCCGCGCCACACTTGGGCTGGCTCGCTCCGCCCGCGCCCGAGCCTGGCTTGCCGGACGTGATTATGTGCTGCCGGAAGATATTCAGCTGCAAGCCTATCCGGTGCTGCGCCACCGCCTTATACCCAGCTATCAGGCACTGGCCGACAATCTGGATAACGATATCCTGATCGCCCAACTGCTGGATCAGGTGCCATGCCCCTAGAACCCGGTCTGCATCCCGATATCGCCCTGTCGCTGCCACGGCTGCTCAATATCCGGCTCTGGGCCAAGGCCAAGAAGCCACCTCACGCTGGCAGAAGCAGCAGCGAACGCGGCAAACCGGGCCGATCTCCCGGACTCACGTTTCGAGAGCTGCGCGCCTATCAGGCTGGTGACGAGGTACGCCATATCGACTGGCGAGTGACCGCACGCCTCGGTCGTCCCTATACCCGCCTCTATAGCGAGGAGCTCGATCAGGCGCACTGGCTGCTGCTCGATCTCTCTCCCGCTATGTATTTCGGCTCCACGCTGCAACTCAAGGCTCGCCTGGGATGCGAGCTGGCGGCAGCCCTGATCTGGCAAGGGGAGCAGCAGCACAACACCCTGATCTGCCACGGGCTTATCCCCCATCACCAGAGCCAGCGCGGCAGCGTGCTGCCCCTGCTCGAATCCCTCTGCCATCACTATCAGCAAGGGCTGGCCCGCCGGGCGCTTTCTCACTCACTGGCCGATACCTTGTCCGGCGTGAAGCTGCCTCACGGAGCCAAGCTGACGATCATCACCGATCACAGACCCTGTGAGTCGGCGCTCTGTCAGCAGTTGCAACTGCTTTCGCAGTACCACGATATTCACTATTGGCAGGTCCGTGACCCCCTCGAGGCTGCCCTTCCCCCTGATGGCCAGCTGCCGGTGGCCATTGATCGGCCAGGGCAACACTATCAGGGCTGGCTGGATGGGGGCCATGCCGGTTTCTCCCAGCGCTACCGGTATGCCGCCGAACAGCAACTGACCCACGGCAAACAGTTGCTGTTGCCATTGGTGCAGCGCCTCTATCTGCTCGATAACGGCCAGACGCTGCAACAACAGTGGCAGGAGGGGTTATGTCATCAGGGATGATCACGCACGCCGACGTCGACATTACCAGCCCCGCCTCCGAGGCCATCACCCCGCCACTGGCCGCCCTGATGCGCGACATCCACCCGGGGCCGGATCTGATTGAACAGAGTCTTGACCCCAGAGTGCAGGCGCTATTGTGGCTCCTGATCGCCGGTTTTCTTCTGCTGCTGCTCGTCCTGATTGCCCGCAGGGTGATACGTTACCGCCGCTGGTGTCGTCAGCTGGAGGGGGATCCGGCGCTGCTGGTGGCGCAAATACAGGAGGCCCTGCGTCATGAAGCGCTACAGCGCTGGCCCGAGGCGCGCCAACTGCAAGGTGAGGCGTGGCTCGCCTTCGTCGATCGTCACGGCGGCAGCGATTTTAGCCAGTTCTCGTCTCACTGGAGCAGTTGGCTCTATGGCAGCCAGAACCCGACTCGCGAGCAGTGCGAACAGCTTCAGCAACATTATCGCCGTTGGGGTCAAACCCTCTTCTTCCAGCTCGCCCCCCGCTCGAGGCGTAAAACCGCGCGGAGGCATCCATGATCCTGGCCTGGCCCTGGTTTGCGCTGGCGCTGGTGCTTCCCTTGCTGGTGCGCTTCGGCTTGCCGCCCCTGCGCCGCGGCTATCTGGCTCACCCCGGGTTTGCCCTGCTGTGTCCTCAGGCCGGATTACCGCTCTGGCGCGCCATGCTGCTCTGGTGCGCCCTTATCCTCGCCCTCTGCCGCCCCCAGTGGTGGGGGGAACCGGTTATTCAATATGAAGGGAGTCGGGATCTGCTGCTGGCGGTGGATTTGTCAGACAGCATGCGCACCCCGGATATGCTCGATAACGGCGAGCAGCAAGCACGGCTGACGGCAGTGCGCCAGCAGATCAAGGCGCTGATCGCCAAACGGGCCGGAGACAGGGTGGGCCTCATCGTATTTGCCGATCACGCCTACCTGCTCTCTCCCCTCACTCAGGAGATCCCGGCGCTGTTGACCTTGAGCGACGAGCTCGATTTTGATCTGGTCGGCCGAACCACCGCCCTTGGCGAAGCGATCCAGCTGGCACGTCAGCATGGGGATCCTGGTCGCCCCACCGCCCTGCTGCTGGTCACTGATGGCCGCAATACCGCAGGCAATGCCGACCCGCTGCAGGAGGCCAAACTCGCCGCAGCGCAGGGAATACGGATCTACACGCTGGGGGTCGGGGCCGATCCCGATACCTTTATCCAACCCTACGATGAGGCGGGCAGCGGTCAGGCCGATCCCAGCAGCGAACTGGACGAACCGCTGCTTAAAGAGCTGGCGCAGATCGGCAAGGGGCATTACTTTCGGGCACGCACCCAAAGCGATCTCGATACCATCAACGCGACTCTCAATGCCCTTGAACCTGCCCCAATGCCGATTGCCCACTACCAGCCGGTGATCGAGCTCTACCCCTGGCCGTTGGCACTGCTTTGTGGCTTGTTGCTTCTGCCGTCAGGGCACGGCAGGCTCGAGTTTCGCATGGTGCGTAGCTGGCTGACACGAGGTGCACGCAGATGGATCTGATCTTGCTCCGCCCCCTGTGGCTGATCGCACTCATCCCCTGGCTCTGGCAAGGGTGGCGCCGTCGTCGCCAGCCCCTGCTGCTCGCACCTGCGATGCAGGCTTATCTGCTGCCAGCCTCCCGTCCTCAGCGCCCCTGGCTCTGGCTGGCAACCCTGCCCGTGATTTTGGCCCTGAGTGGCCCCGCACTGCGCGGTGAGCTGCAACAGCAGCCTGCAGCACCGCTAGATATCTGGCTACTGGACTTGTCACGCTCGATGACCGCCACCGATCTCAAACCGGATCGGGCGACCCGGGTCAGGTGGCAGTTGCAGCAACTGCTGAGCCGTGCTCAGGGCGAGCGCATCGCGCTGATCCTCTACGCAGGCGATGCCTACCTCGCCATGCCGCCCACCCGGGATCATCAAGCCCTTTCGCTGCTGCTGCCCGACTTGCGCCCCGATATCATGCCGCTGCAGGGCAGCAACCCGGCACGGGCGGTGGAACTTGCCATGAAGCAGCTGGCCCCTGGAGAACAAGCGCGTCTGCTGCTGATCACCGACGACCTCACCCGGAATCAGATGACCCAAATCGCCGCCCTGTGGCCCTGCCAGCAACGCCTTCTTTGCCGCGACACCCAGTCGGCACGCCTCGATATTCTGCTTGCCAGCAGTGGTCAACCGGCCCCCATGCCCGCCATTCCGGCCAATGAGTTGGGGTTTGCCGCCCGCATGCCCGCGCAGTTGCCCGCCCCCGATAGTCAGGCCATTGCCGCACTGGCCAATCGCCTCGGCGGTGAGCTGCAGTGGCTTGGCAGCGACATCCCCCGCTTTGCCCCTCTCCCCGCCACGACCTCGGCCCTCACCCCGGCACCACTGGATCTTGGCCCCTGGCTGCTGATCCCCTTGTTACCACTGGCCTTGCTGGCCAGAGTCGGCGCCCGGTTGATGATGGCGCTGATGGTGGGTGCTCAGCTGCTTGCGCCACAAGACCTGCAAGCGGCAGAGAGGGGAGACCTGCAAGCGATGCAGGCTTATCAAGAGGGGGATTTTCAGCGGGCAGCCCGCACCTTCAACGATCCAGTCTGGCGCGGCAACGCCTGGTATCGAGCTGGAGCCTACCGGCAAGCCATCTCAGCCTATCAGGAAGCGGCGAGCGCCACTGCCCACTACAACCGCGGCAATGCCCTGCTGCAACTGGGGGAGTTTGCCGCAGCCAAAGAGGCCTATCTGGCCGCTCTGGCACTGGAGCCCGGCCATGAAGATGCGCTCTATAACCTCTCTCTGTTGCAAGGCGGTGCGGCTGCCGCTCCCGATACCAGCACCAGCAAGCAACCCAAGCCATCGGCTGAACAGCAGGCAGCAGCAATGCCCCTGCCCCCCTCTCCCCCGGTGTTGCTGCTGGAGCAGCGACTGCGCAAAGAGGCACTACGCCGGGATCTGATCAAGGTGGAGGAGCCCTGGTGACGCGGGCAGGATGGGGGCTGTTGCTCGCACTCGCGAGTCCACTTTGCTGGGCCTTGCCCCCCCGAGCAGAGCTGCTGCCGGGGGTAGACCCCAGCGATTGGCTGCTGATCATCGAAGCGGATGGCGAGCGCCAGAGCAGCGAACTGGAGATCACCCCCTTACTGCGCCAGTTTGCGGTGGGCAGAGTGACCATGAGCCGGGTCACCACCCCGGTACAACAACTGACTCGCTGGCAGATCCCGCTGCACCAGAGCAACTCACCCGCTAATACAAAGGTGGTGATTGCCCCGCTCAAGCTCGGAAATGAGTTCACCCCCTCTCTCCCCCTGCCATTGAGAGAGGCGAAAACAGCGGCGCTGCCGCAACCCGCAGCCCCCTCGCCCCTCGAAATGCAGGCCAGCCTTGATCATCAGGGCCCTCTCTATCCCGGCCAGCCGGTGATCTACCGCCTGACTCTTTGGCTGCCTACCAGCATGCAAAACCCGGCCCTGAGCGAGCTCAGCTCTGCCCACTTTACCATCCGTCGCCTCGGTAGTGACGAGTGGATCGCCCCCGCTCAGGCTGGTCTACCCGGCCGGCTCACCCGCAGCTGGCTCATTCAGGCAAAAGCGCCTGGGCTATGGCTCCTCGACTCACCCCGCTTGCAGGGGCAGCTCACGCAGCAAGGGAACAAGCCGCAAAAACTCTCGGCCCGCGCGGCACCACTCGAGGTTCGGGTCGACAAAGCCCCCGCCACGCCGGTGGCCACCCGGCTGACCCTGAGTCAACGGCTTGAACCGGCCTCCACGGGGGAAGTGGGTGAACCACTGATCCGTATCCTCACCCTGACCATGGAAAATGGTGACAGCGGCCAGATACAGCTTGCCCCCCTGATGGCCCATCAACTGCCAAACGGCATACAGGCACATCCCGATGGCGAGCAACAGCAGGAGCGTTACCGAGATGGCAAGCTGCTGTTTGAGCGACAGTGGCGCCAGACTCTGGTCGCGGAGCAGAGCGGCGACTACCAGCTGCCCCCCATTGATCTGCCCTGGTTTAATACCCAAAGTGGCCGGATTGAGCAGGTCAGCCTGCCTGCCATCACGCTGACGTTTCAGGCAACGACAAATCGGCAACCTGATCAGCAGACATCGCAGATGGCACTGCGAGAGAGCCTTTGGTGGGTCGTGCTGGCCGTGACGCTGCGTACGCTATGGCGCCACTGGCCCCGCTGGCGTGCCTTCTATCAACTGCAACGAGCCCTTGCCCGACACCAGCCGGATGCCAGTCGCAAGGCGCTGATCAAGTGGGCGACCATGCGCTGGCAGGTCTCCTATTATCAATTAGGCCAGTTGCCTGACGCTGGGCATAATCGGCTCGGCAACGCGCTCGCCACACTCGAGCGAGCCTGTTTTGCACGGCCCTCTTCTGGCCCGCCCATCGAGTGGCGCGCTCTGGCGCGTACCCTCAGGGCTGATGAAACGGCCGGTATTGCGCACCTGATTTACCTGCTGGCGCACGGGAGTTCCCGCTCCCGCCGCCACGCCCCCTGACAAGGATTGCCCTATGGCACTACTGTTTTTTAGAAAAAAACGTGCTCAGCAGCATATTGGTGGAAATGATCCGGCCACTTCGCCGGTCTCTGATCCCATGGCTGACAAACAAACCAAATTTGAAGCACTGGTTCATGCGCTGCATGGCGATCTATACCGGTATGCCTACTGGCTGACCCGGCATCCCAACGTGGCGGAAGATCTGGTGCAAGAGACCTTCCTGCGCGCCTGGAAGGCTATCGACACCCTGCAGGATGACAAGGCGGCCAAGGGGTGGCTGATCACCATCCTCAGACGGGAAAACGCCCGCCGCTTTGAACGCAAACAGCTGGAGCTGGTTGATCTCGACGATCACCCTCAACCCCAGCACGATGCACTGCACAGCGAACAGGAGATGGAGAACGAGTGGTTGCACCGTCACATCGCCCGGTTACCCGAGGAGTACCAGGAGCCACTGCTGCTGCAAGTCGTGGGAGGATTCAGTGGTGAGGAGATTGCCGAGATGCTCGGCCTCAACAAGAACACCGTCATGACCCGCCTGTTTCGCGCCCGCAACCAGATCAAGGAGGCGATGGAGCAGAAGAACCAAGCAAGAGGACACGGACATGGATGAACTCGAATTTCGCCGCAACGCCATGATCCAGCCCAACGATCAACAACCGGACTTTCTCAGAACCGCTGACGCCAGCCAGGCCAATCGGAACTATCTCGACGAGATGAAGCAGTTCGACAGAACCCTCAAGCGCGCCATGCAGGTAGAGGTCCCAGCCGGACTGGCCGAGCGGATCCTGCTCAGGCAAGCCATGCAGCAAGACAGTGACGCGCCAGATGATTTACCGCCATCCCGCCCCCTTGGCACGGTGCCAGTCAAGCTCCGGACATCTACATCCTGGCGCCAGATCGCCTTGGCTGCATCGGTCGCCTTCCTGCTGGGAATGAGCACCCGCTGGATCACGCTGCCAGAAACGGCTCCTGCGGCTCTCTCCCTCGCACAGGTGGCGATGGCTCATGTCTATGGCGAAGAACCCTTTATTGAAGGTGTCGATGAGCAGGTCAATCTGCATAACATCAATGCCAAGATGGAGAAGTATGGCGCCACCTTAAGCGGGATGGATGGGCTCAAGGTGACCTATGTCAATCACTGCTCGTTTTATCAGGGTCCGGCCTTGCACATGGTGATCCAGGGAAAGATGGGGCCAGTCACCCTCTTTTTAGTGCCCAAACATGTTCCATTAACCCTGCAACAGGCCACCTTTGAAGATGGCACCCTCAAAGGGGAGATTGTCCAGCTCAAAGGCGCCAATATGGTACTGATTGGCGAGATGAAAGAGCCACTTGCCCCCGTTGCCAACGCCCTGCAGTCACGTCTGCAGTGGGACATTTAACATCGCCGGTTAACAACCTCAGATCCATCCTCAATAGCAGGTGGCGGTCACCAGCCGCTGCCTGTTCTCCCCCTGATTACTCCTCTTTGTCACTCATTTGCCTCAAGATTTCGAAAAATTGACAAAATTATTTTTGTGACGGAGATCGGCAATCCAGGTCAATAATCCACCTTTAGACCCTCAAAATGATGAATTAAACAGCAAGTTAAAACAAATGATTAACACGTCGATCACTTTTATGTATTCTGCTGTCACTGGTCTGATTTCTTACCTCCTACCAGATCCATAGAATCACGCCAGAATTGATTGGGAAGAAGCTGAAATAAAAACGGATTTTGTCGAGGTTTGCATTGAACGTGCAGCCAATATCGGCAAAAAAATCTGCCTACAAGAGAGAACACCATGACGACAACTATTTTCAAGAAGAGCCTGATTGCCGCCACCATCGCGCTGGCCACCGGTCAAGTCCATGCCGCGGCATTCCAGTTGAACGAGCACTCGGCCTCCGGTCTGGGTCGCGCCTATGCCGGTGAAGCAGCTATTGCCGACAACGCCTCCGTTCTGGCCCGTAACCCGGCCGCCATGACCACCTTCGACAAGATGGCAGTTTCTGTCTCCGGCACCTACATCAAACCGGATGTGGATGTGGAGGGAACTATTCCTTTGCGTGGCGTAAGTGCCAGCCAAGATGACATTGCACCAGCAGCCTTTGTGCCAGCCTCATATTTTATCCAACCAATTAATGACCAGTGGGCTTGGGGTATTGGTCTCTTCTCCAACTACGGGTTGTCTACCGAGTACGATAAGAGTTTCAACGCAGGCTCTGGAGCAGGTGACACATCCCTTGTTACGTTCAACATAAACCCCAACATTGCCTACAGAATCAACGAGCAATTCAGTATCGGTGCTGGAATTAATGCAGTTTATGGCGCAGCTGAGTTGAATCGCTTCAACGGAGATTTGATTCCTCAGTTACCTAATGCGACTCGTGTTTCTCACATGAAAGGAGACACTTGGGGCTTCGGTTGGAACATTGGTACACTTTACGAAATTAACGAAAATAACCGCTTGGCACTAACCTACCGTTCACAGGTTGACATGAGCTTTGACGGGGATTACTCGAATGACCTCCCTGCGATTGCTGGCGGCTTGGCCGGTAGAACGATTGACGGCAATCTTAAGCTCGATTTGCCAGCACAAGCAGAGTTTGCTGGTTACCATCGTCTTAATCAGCAATTTGCAGTTCACTACTCCGTTAACTGGACCGACTGGAGCGCATTCCAAGAACTGAAAGCAACCTCCAGCAGTGGTGCAACGCTTTTACAAAAAGACGAGAAGTTTAAAGACTCAACTCGTTATGCGATCGGCGGAACTTGGTACATAAACCCAGTTTGGGAAGCACGTCTAGGCTTTGCTTATGACAAAACTCCAATCGAAGCTGAGTATCGCAGCTTGAGCATTCCAGACTCAGATCGAATCTGGTATAGCGCTGGTACAACATACCACTTCAACCAAGATATGAGCTTGGACTTCGGCTTGACCTATATCGATGGCAAGAAAGTTGATGTAGATGAAAGCTTGGGTGCGACTCATGGTCCTGCAAGCCTACAAAACCCGCATTGGGTTGGTACTTCACATGGTGATGCATTCTTAGCATCTGTTGGCTTCAACATGAAGTTCTGATTATTGATAGAATTGAAAGAGCGCCGCCAGGCGCTCTTTTTTTATCCGCAAAAGCCAGTTCAGCGCACACATGTAGCACACACGTGTTTATTTTTCTTTTCCAATCAAGCTATTAGAGTGCATCATCCCAGCATTTAATCTTGTTTTATCCAGATACTGGCCATTACCGTTGCCTTACTGGTCATACCATATAAAATCCTGCCCTCATTCATATGACCGATTGAACCTTCGGGTAACAGCAAGGATTTTGCCATGCATCCCATCATCAAACCGTCCGCCATCGCCCTGCTGGTGATCGCGGGTCAGACTCATGCCGCCGGGTTCCAGCTGGCTGAACAGTCCGCTACAGGCCTGGGACGCGCCTTTGCCGGTGAGGCCGCCATCGCGGATAACGCCAGTGTGCTCTCCCGCAATGCAGCAGCCATGACCCGCTTCGATCAGATGGCGCTCTCTGGCGGAGTCATCTATGTCAGTCCTGACGTCAATATTGAAGGTAACACCCGCTTGCCGACCAAAGCCGGTATCGTCACCTCCGACGCCAGTGCACACGATATCGCCGCCGCGGCCTGGGTTCCCAACGCCTATCTCATCATTCCACTCAATGAGCAGTGGCGCCTCGGCTTCTCGGCAACCTCTTACTACGGCCTTGGCGTCAAGATGCCGGATAACTACAGCGCAGGACACTTTGGCAATGTCTCCGATATCAAGACCATAGACCTGGGTACCTCACTCGCCTACCGCATCAATGAGATGTGGTCAATTGGTGCCGGGATCTCTGCTATTCAGGGCGAAGGCGAAGTCGGTGGCACCTTCCCTTCTCGAAACTTGATCGCAAAACATTTGCAAGGGGATGGCTGGGCATGGGGCTGGAATGTAGGCACCTTGCTGGAGTTGTCCGAACAAACCCGAATTGGCCTCTCCTACCGTCACGATGTCACTTTGACCCTCTCGGGAGATGCTATCGTGGGCCGACCCAATGCAGATGGCTCCGTTACCGAGATCAGAGATACCGGCAGTCTGGATCTGCCATTACCCGCCACCGCAGAACTTGCTGCATTCCATCAACTGACTGACAAGCTGGCTCTCCACGGCAGCCTAAACTGGACCAACTGGAGCAAATTCGTTCAGTTGGAAGCTGATCTCAACAATTTGCAGAACATGCACATCAAGGACGAGTACTGGGAAGATAGCTGGCGCTACGCCATCGGTATGACCTATCAGGTCACTCCCAAGTGGCAACTGCGCTCCGGTGTGGCCTATGACGCCAGCCCGGTGCCAGCCGATCGTCGTACCATCTCCATCCCAGATGCCGATCGGCTCTGGTACAGCCTGGGAATGGGGTATCAGTTCACGCCCAACCTGACCGTGGATCTGGGGCTGACCCTGATCGATGGCAAAAAGGTGGATGTCACTGAAAAAATGGAGCTGCAACCGGGTAATCCGATGACGACCTCCACCTTCCAGGGCACTTCCGAAGGGGATGCCTGGCTGGCTGGTGCACAATTGAGCTATCTCTTCTAAATTCCTTCCCTGCAAAAAACGCTATGCCAATTATTGCCTTACTCAATAAGGTGAACACTGGCATAGTGTTCTGCAACACCATAAAATCAACCCAGTACCTTTACTGGAGCAAGGCATGTATTCCTACGTAGCAAGACAGCCGATCCTCGACAGAGACCTCAAAACTCATGCCTATGAGCTGCTCTTTCGCGATAGTCTGAATAATGTCTTCCCAAGCATCTCCTCCCAACAGGCAACGTCACGCCTGGTGGTCGAACAGTTCCTGCAACAAAATATCGATCAGCTGTTGGGGGGCCGCCCCTGCTTTATCAATTTCCCCCACTCACTGCTGCTGGAGGGATTGGCAGAGTGCCTGCCGCCCGAAAAAGTGGTGATTGAGATCCTGGAAGATTCCCCACCGGATGATGCCCTGCTGGAAAAGGTGAAACAGCTGCACAAGCTGGGATATCAACTGGCACTCGATGACTTCACCATGTCACCGGATTGGGAGCGCTTCCTCCCCTTTATCCACATCATCAAGTTTGATCTTCGTGCCACCCCCCTGATGCAGATCAAAGTGTTTATCCAGCGGCATCAGACGCTGGGGCTCACCTATCTAGCGGAAAAAGTAGAGGACAAGGCGGAGTTCGAGCGGGTCAAACAGCTGGGGATCCAGCTGTTCCAGGGCTTTTTCTTCAGTCGACCCGAGATGGTCAAGCAAGCTACTATGGAGCCGGCGCAAGTCGTGGTGATGCAGTTGCTCAACGTGGTCAACGAGGCAGAGCCTGATATCAACAAGATTGAGCAGCTGCTCGGTCAGGATATCTCCCTCTCTCTCAAGCTGTTGCGCTATGTCAACCATCTCAAAGGCCACACCAACCCTATTTCGTCATTTCGCCAGGCTGCAATCTATCTGGGCAACACCCAGTTAAAGCGCTTTGTTTCGCTGGTAGCCGCGACCAGCGCCGGCAAGGGCAAGAGCGCCGAGCTCTACCAGATGTCGATGATCCGTGCCCGATTCTGTGAACTGCTGGCCCACGCCCACGCTCCGAGCCAGCAGGCACAACAAGCCTTTATCACCGGTCTCTTCTCCCTGCTGGATGTACTGATGGAGCAGCCGATGGACAAGCTGCTCGGCACTATCCCTCTTATCGACGATATTCGGCTGGCGCTGCTGGAGCGCAAAGGCAATCTGGGTTTCTACCTCGCGTTTTGTGAAGATTACGAAAGCGCCAACTGGTCACGGGTCACGGCCAGAACAGCCCGCCTGGGGCTGAGCGAGGATAAGGTGAGTCACCTCTATCTGGCCGCCACCACCTGGGTCACGGAACAACTGCTGGCGATGGAAGCCACCAATTAATTCGTCTCGTCATTCACCTCGACCGCGATAGCGGTCGCCTCCCCGCCCCCGATACAGAGCGCGGCCACGCCTCGCCGCAAACCCCGTTGCCGCAGCGCGGCGATCAGCGTCACCAGAATGCGTGCGCCACTCGCCCCCAGCGGATGACCAAGCGCACAGGCCCCACCATGCACATTAACCTTGGGATGAGGGATGCCGACCCCGCTCATGGCCAGCATGGTGACCATGGCGAAGGCCTCGTTGATCTCAAAGAGACCCACCTCTTCCACCGACCATGCAAGACGCGCCAGCAAGCGTGAAATGGCGCCAATGGGCGCAGAGGTAAATTCGGCGGGCAATGCCGCGTGGCTCTGATAACCGACGATCCGTGCCAGCACTGGTACCTGCCAGGCTTGCGCCGTGGCGCCATCCATCAATATCAGCGCCGCCGCACCGTCCGAGATGGAGCTCGAATTGGCCGCCGTAATGGTGCCCTCCTTGCCAAATGCAGGCTTCAGGGTCGGGATCTTCTCCGGTCTGCCCTTGCCAGGCTGCTCGTCTTCGGCCAGCAACAAGCGATCACCGCGATAGACACTTGCCAGCTCGGATGCAAACGCGCCGGCTTGCTGCGCATCGCGGGCACGCTGCAACGACGCAAGAGCAAACTCATCCATGGCACTGCGGGTCAAACCGGCCTGATCGGCGCTGCGCTGGGCATGTATCCCCATCAGCTGACCATCATAGGCATCTTGCAAACCGTCGAGGAATAGGTGGTCCAACACCTTTTGATGCCCCATCCGAAAGCCGTTGCGGGCATTATCCAGCAGATAGGGGGCACGGCTCATACTCTCCATCCCCCCCGCGACCACCACCCTGTTGTCACCAAGGCGGATGGTATCCGCCGCCAGCATCACTGCTTTCATGCCGGATCCGCACACCTTGTTGACCGTGGTAGCAGGCACACTATCTGGCAACCCTGCTTTCAACAACGCCTGCCGGGCTGGCGCTTGCCCCACGCCCGCCGCCAGCACATTGCCCATAAACACTTCATCGACCTGCTCCGGACTCAGCCCACTTTGCTGTAGTGCCGCCTCAATGGCACAGGCACCCAACTCAGGCGCAGTTACCTCTGCCAATGCCCCCTGAAACGCCCCCATCGGAGTCCGTTTTGCCGCCACAATTGCAATATCCATTTGCCTTCCTCTGTTTGTTACATGGCCATAACATAGGGGTTCTGACGCGATGGAACAAGAGTTGCAGTGCAGTTTACGTTTAGGTAAGGTGCAGACAGGATTTAGTTCGCCAAGAAGTCTGTATGAACAACAAGGATGAAGGACGGCGCTTCAGCATCAGTGAGCTGGCCCGGGAATTTGATATTACGACGCGCAGTATCCGTTTCTACGAGGATCAGGGGTTGCTTAATCCCGCCCGAGAGGGACAAACCCGCATTTACAGCAAGCAGGATCGGGTTCGCCTCAAGCTCACCCTGCGCGGCAAGCGGCTCGGGTTCAGCCTCGCCGAGATCCGCGAGTTGTTTGATCTCTATGATGCCGACAAGAGCAGCCGCACCCAGTTACAGACCATGCTGGGACTGGTTGAGGAGAAACGGGAGACACTGCAACAGCAGATGGAAGATATCAGGATGGTGCTGCTGGAGCTGGATGCCGCCGAGCAGCGTTGCCAACAAGCCCTTAGCCAGCTGGGATAACCGCCTTGCTGGCTTATCAGGTAAGTCCTTTCAGCCCGCTCACAAGATGCCAGATAGCAAAAAGCCACTCCTGAGAGTGGCTTTTCTTCAACCTGACGGTTCGCTATTAAACGCGAACGAAGTCCAGGTGGATCAGCTTGTAACGTACCGGGTGACGCTGGATAGCTTTCACTTTTACGTTAACTTCTTCACCGTTGATAACCAGAGTCAGTACAGACTCATAAAATTCCGGCTTCTCTTGAGCCAGGATCATTTTCTTGTGGTCAACAGTGATGGACAGGGCTTCTTTGCCTGCACCGTAAACGATGGCAGGAACTTGGTCAGCTTGACGCAGGCGGCGGCTCGCACCTTTCCCCAGGTCAGAACGGACTTCAGCTTGGAATACGAAAGACATAGTATGTATCTCTTTTGGATGAATTTATGGTGCTAACTGCGACCGGTCAGCACCTCGCAAAACGAGCGCGAATACTACCACGGGCCAAATTCGGATACAAGGTACCGACTCTGCATTTAGCGCCCCTGCTCCAACCGGGCGAACTGCTGCTGACGCTGGGCCGGGCTCAGGGCATCAAACCGCGCCAGGGTCTCGGCGCGCGGGCAGTAGAGAGCCTCCCCCGTTCTGACTCGAATGCTCTTGCCAAGCCGCGGCTGGTTCTCTGCCACCAGCGCCAGCAAATAGCTGTAGGTATCGGCTCCCCGGGCACTGGATAACTGATTCGCTATACGCCACAGGGTCTCCCCTGCTGCGACCTGATGACACACGGTTTGTGGACCGCCAGCAGCGGGAGCCGAGAGGGTAAGCATGACGTCACTGCCTGCGGATAAGCTAGCCGTGTGGCTGGCGAGCGCTATATCGGCGCTCACTACTCCCTCATCTACTTTGGCACCACTCATCCCCGCAGTGCGAAACGTCACCCCCAGTTGAGCCAGTAGAGGTTCGCTCTCGTCGGGGTCGGTAGACATATCAACACTACCGAACGCGTCTTGGGGTGTGCGAAACTCGGCGATAAAGGGCGCGACAGGTTGCGCGTGATAAGCAGGGAACCCACTCCCCTGCAGCACGATTGCACCAGCCGCAACAGCCTGCCCGGGGACAACCCCGTAAGCCATCTCGTCGATGCGCCGCAGCCTTGCCAGATAGGTTTTGGAGAGCTGCGCCTCCCCCTCGAACAGATCAAAGGGAGGCACCAGCCGGGCTGGAAAGAGGATCTGCCAGCGACCCTGCTTCTGCTTTTGGGCCAGCGGCGGAAACTGATTGCCACGCCAAGCCACAAACATCGCAGGCGGCGTGCGAGCCAGCGGGTAATATTCCGGGTTCAACTGCACCCAGGTTTGTTCCGCGATGGGTTGATAACCGCTGATCACCACCTGCGCCACACTCAACCAGATCCCCAGCATCCTTGCCTCCCTGATTTGCGGTTTGAAGGGGCTACCTGACCGGCAACCCCTTCTCATCACCCGCTATCATGCTGTTAAAACAGTTAGATAGCAGCTTAGCACTGAGCGATGGCGTTAAGCACCCGTTTATCGGAGACCGGATAAGGGGTCCCCAGATTCTGGGCAAAGAACGACACTCGCAGCTCCTCGATCATCCAGCGAATATTGGCCACCTCGGTGGGAATAAGCTGGGATTTGGGGATCTTGGCCAGCAGCGCCTTGTACTCCGACTCCACGCTGTGCACCTTGAGCATGTAGACCCGATCCCGGTTGGGATCGATAGCCAGCTTCTCCAGGCGACGCTCAATGGCGCGCAGGTAACGCAGCAAATCAGGCAACCGCTGCCAGCCGGTCTCGGTGACAAAGCCTTTGTGAATAAGGTTGCCCAATTGCTGCTGGATATCAGACATAGCAAAAGCGGTATCGAGCTGCATCTTGCCCTTGAGCCGCTTCTTGATCTCATGGGACAGCGTCAGTACGGCCTCCACCTGCTTGGCTACCTCCACCACCGCATCGTTGAGCTCGGCACGGACAAACTCCTTGAGCGCCTCGAAACCGACCTCGTCCCAAGCCAGCCCGCCATGTTGCTCGATCAGCTTGTCGCAGCCGCAGGCGATGCAGTCGTCAATCAGCTCCGCTACCTTGCCAAACGGGTTGAAATAGAGCCCGAGCTTGGCCTTGTTGGGCAGCTTCTCCTGCAGATACTTGATGGGGGATGGCACGTTGAGCAGCACCAGCCGGCGCTGGCCCGCCCACATCAGCTGCTGCTGCACCACAGAGCTCTCCACCAGCTGAATGGCGACCGAATCCTTCTCGTCTACCAACGCCGGATAGGCTTTCACCTCGAAGCCGCCGCGCTTCTGGCTGTACTCCTGGGGCAGCTCGCCAAAGCTCCACAGGGTGAGACCGGACTGCTCGATGTCATCATCCGCCACTTGCGACAGGGTCTCCTGCACCTTGCCACGCAGCGACTCTTTCAAGGCTTCCAGATCTTTCCCTTCAGCCACCTTCTTGTGCTTATCATCCACCACGCGGAAGGTGAGTTTCAGGTGATCGGGCACCGCAGCCCAATCCCAGGATTCTCGGGGCACGGTCACGCCGGTCATGCGGCGCAGTTGGCGCTCCATTTCGTCCAACAGCGGCCCCTGCTCGGGATTGAGGGTGGCAAGCAGCGCATCGGCATAGTTGGGGGCCGGTACGAAGTTCTTGCGCATCGGCTTGGGCATCGACTTGATGAGGGCTACCAACAGCTCGTGACGCAGCCCGGGGATCAACCACTCAAACCCCTTCACCTCCACCTGATTCAGGAGCGGCAGCGGGATATGCAGGGTCACGCCATCGGCGGCCTCCCCCGGCTCGAACTGATAGGTCAGCTTGAGCTTGAGGCGCCCCTGCTGCCAGAAGTTGGGGTAGTCGAGATCGCTGATGTGGGCCGCATCCCCCTTCATCAGCATCTCTTTCTCAAAGTTGAGCAGCTCGGGATCCTGCTTTTGCGCCTCTTTCCACCACTTGTCGAAGTGACGGGCGGAGATCACCTCCTCCGGCAAACGGGCATCGTAGAAGCGGAACAAGTCCTCATCATCCACCAGGATGTCGCGCCGACGGGATTTGTGCTCCAGCGCCTCCACCTCGGCCAGGAGCTTGCGATTGTCGCTGAAGAAACGGTGACGGGTCTCGAAATCCCCCTCCACCAGCGCGCGGCGGATAAACAGCTCGCGGCACAGCGCCGGATCGATACGGCTGAAGTTGATGGTGCGCTCGTTGACCAGTGTCAGGCCATACAGCGTCACCTTCTCCTTGGCCATCACGGCGCCGTTTTTCTTCGACCAGTGGGGGTCGCTGTGGTGCAGCTTGATGAGATGACCCGCCAGCGGCTCTACCCACTCGGGTTCAATCTTGGCGTTGATGCGGGCGTAGAGGCGGGAGGTCTCCACCAATTCTGCGGCCATCACCCACTTGGGCGGCTTCTTGAACAGACCCGAGGCCGGGAAGAGGTGGAAGCGGCCGTTGCGGGCGCCGAGAAACTCCGGTTTTTCCAGATCCTTGTTGCCGATATGGCTCAAGAGGCCGGTCAGCAGGGCGCAGTGCACCGTCTTGAAATCTGCAGGTTCATGGTTGGCTTTAAAACCCAGCTCTTTGACCGTCTGGCGCAGCTGGAAGTGAATGTCCTGCCATTCACGCACCCGCAGGTAGGAGAGAAACTCCTTCTGGCACATGCGGCGGAACGGATTGCTGCCAAGGGCATCCTGCTGCTCTTTCAGGTAATTCCACAGATTGACGAAGGCGAGGAAGTCGGAATCCTTGTCTTCAAAGCGTCTGTGCAGCTCGTCGGCGGCCTGTTTCTTCTCCATGGGTCGCTCGCGGGGATCCTGAATGCTGAGGGCAGCGGTGATCACCATCACCTCGCTCAAACAGCCGGTTTGCGCGGCGCTGATCACCATCTTCGCCAGACGCGGATCAAGGGGGATACGCGAGAGCTGGCGACCGGTCTCGGTCAGCTGCAACTTGGCTTCGCGCTCGCCGGTGGCAGGCAGCTCACGCACCGCCTCCAGTTCTTTCAAGAGGGTCAAGCCATCCTTGATATGGCGCGACTCGGGCGGCTCGACGAAGGGGAAGGCCTCCATATTGCCAAGGCCGAGCGCCAGCATTTGCAGGATGACGGAGGCCAGGTTGGTGCGCAGGATCTCGGGGTCGGTAAAGGCGGGACGGCTGTTAAAATCCTCCTCCGAGTAGAGGCGGATACAGATGCCGTCCGCCACCCGACCGCAACGCCCTTTACGCTGGTTGGCGCTGGCCTGGGAGACCGGCTCGATGGGCAGGCGCTGCACCTTGGTACGCCAGGAGTAGCGGCTGATGCGGGCGGTGCCCGGATCGATAACGTAGCGAATGCCTGGCACCGTCAGCGAGGTCTCCGCCACGTTGGTAGCGAGCACGATGCGCCGTCCGGCATGTTGCTGGAACACCTTGTTCTGCTCGGCGTTGGAGAGGCGGGCGTAGAGCGGCAGTACCTCGGTATCGCGCAGGTTGAGTTTGCGCAGGGCATCGGCGGTATCGCGGATCTCCCGCTCGCCGTTCATGAAGATGAGGATGTCCCCCAGCCCTTCGCGGGCCAGCTCTTCCACCGCATCGAAAATCCCCTGCAGTTCATCGCGCTCTTCCAGCCCTTCACTCTTGTCACTGGTGAGTGGACGGTAGCGCACCTCCACTGGATAGGTGCGACCGGAGACTTCGATCACCGGCGCCTTGTTGAAATGGCGGGAGAAGCGCTGGGGGTCTATGGTGGCCGAGGTGATGATCACCTTGAGATCCGGGCGTTTTGGTAGCAGCTGTTTGAGATAGCCCAGAATGAAGTCGATGTTGAGGCTGCGCTCGTGGGCCTCATCGATGATGATGGTGTCGTACTGGGTGAGCATCCGGTCGTTCTGGATCTCCGCCAGCAGAATACCGTCGGTCATCAGTTTGATGTGGGTCTGCTCGCTCACCTGATCGGTAAAGCGCACCTTGTAACCCACGTAGTGGCCGAGTTCGGACTCCATCTCCTCGGCAATACGGGCCGCCACGGTACGGGCCGCCAGACGGCGCGGCTGGGTGTGGCCAATAAAGCCCTTCACTCCGCGCCCGAGCGCCAGACAGATCTTGGGGATCTGGGTGGTTTTGCCCGAGCCTGTTTCCCCTGCAATGATCACCACTTGATGCTCTTGAATGGCCTTGGCGATCTCAGCCTGCTTCTGGCTCACCGGCAGGTTGTCCGGATAAGTGACCTTGGGCACTCCGGCCAGACGGGTTTGATAGCGCACTTCGGCGGCGGCCAAATCAGCGGCGATGGTCTCCAGCACGGCGGCCTGTTTGCCTTCAGGCAGCTTCTTGACCCCGTGCAGACGGCTGGAAAGGCGACGGGCGTCGAGGTTCATGCAGGCAGAGAGACGGCGGCGCAGCGCCTCGATAGAGAGAGACAAGGTACGAATTCCTTAAATAGGTGCCCAGAGGGGCCATATCGATAAGCTGGGAGCGATCCTAAAGAGCGAGCGGGAACGGTGCAAGCCATAACATAGCGTTATATATGGGAAGACTGAGAGATTGGCCAATCCCCAAACATGACAGAACAATCATTGTAAGATGGCATAACATGAATAAATGGCAGCATATGAAATAGCCAAGGCAAGCCGAAGCTTGCCTTGGGAGAGAGAAAAACAGGGTTAACCGTGGGTGTGATGGACAAAACAGGTGGTGAGCTGGGCATGAATGGCCTGCATGACGTTGTGGCGATTGATAACCCCGAGCAGACGCCCCTCCTCCACTACCGGATAGATCTTCGGCTTTTGCCCCATCATCATCTCCGCCAGGCTCAAAATGCTGGTATCGGGTCCCACCGACAACACCTCCTTGCGCATCACATCCTTGACCTGCGCCACCTGTTCGCAGTGATAGGCCTCCTTAAGCAGCACTGCGATGCAATCCTGCTCGGAGATCCAGCCAATCAGATGGCCCTGCCCATCCACCACCGGGCCACCGAGCTGATGACTGTTCAGAAATTTCTCGACCGCAGCTTGCACCATCATGTCGGCAGTGAAGGTGATGGGTCTGCTCTGCATATAATCCTTGGCTTTTAGCGATTCCATATCTGCTCCCCTACGGTAGTCCATCAAGCTGGCGTCTTGTGCGCCGGTACCGGCACCATGCTCGGCTTGTTCCAAGCATAGCTGGCTCGCGGCAGTATGAGTCAGCGGCCAGCCTCTCCCTCAATTGATGGCATGATCCGGCTCGCAATCCGGAATGGCTGCCATCATCATCTGCGGCAGGTGATCGGCCAGCACCGCCACCACAGCGGGATCGACCCGCCCCTGATCCGCCAGTTGCTGCATAAAGGTCAATGCGTCACGGGCAGGCAGACCGCGCCGATAAGGTCTGTCCTGCACCATGGCCTGAAAAATATCGGCGACCCGCAGGATCCGCGCTTCGAGCGCCATGGCGGATGCCGGCAGGTGGAACGGATAGCCCTCCCCGTCAGGCTCCTCATGGTGATAGGCCGCCCAACAGGCAATCTCTTCAAACCCTTCGATATGGCGCAGGATCTGGTAAGTCTCGAAGCTGTGGGTATTGATGATGGCCCGCTCCTCTTTCGTCAGGCTGGCAGGCTTGTCGAGGATCTCGTCCGGCACCCTGAGCTTGCCCAAATCGTGCAGCAAACCGGCGATCTCCAGCATGTCACAATGGATGGCACTGACTCCCATCAATTCTGCCAACGCACGAGACAACCTGCTCACACCGAGTGAATGCGTCATCGTGAATGGACTTTTGGCGTCGACAATGCCGGAGAAGATCTGCGCCAGCGCTTTAAGCTCCCCGTTGAAGGTCAGGCAAGGCTCCCGCACCTGCAGCATCTCCAGCATGTAATCATTGATAGAGCGCGCTTCCAGCTGCAGCCAAAATGCCTCAGAGCGAGACGCCTTGAGGAAGGCATCCACCAGCTCGGGGGCAAAAAACTCGTCACGGAAATCCTGCAGGCGTGCGCGGATCTCGTTTGTATGCATCAACAATGAACCATCGCCATAGTAGGGCGCCGCCAACGCATCGCAGCGATCCACCAGAAAGATAAGGTTGGCCTGACGGGCTACATTGGGGTCCACATCGGCCATCTCGCGCAACAGATGCCAGTGGGTATGGTGATAACGGATAGGCAGGGCCAGCGGGGCCAGCAAACGGAAATCCTTGAGCAGCTGATATCCCACCTCGCAGTGGCGCTGGGAGGACTCCCAATCGAACTCGCTGACCAGATGATGATGGGTGATGGTCGAGGAGACTCCGATATCATGCAGCACCCCCAGCTCGAACAGCAGACAGCTTTCGGCCTCACTCATCCCCTGCTCCCGGCTGCACTCGGCAGCCATAATCCCGACCCGTTTACCGTGGGCCACATCGCCAATGCCCACCAGATCCAGCGAGGCTGACAGGGCATACACCACCTGCCTTAGATCCACTTGCAACGAAAAGGGGGCTGCGCCCTGCGCTCTGTCCATGATCCGGGTCCCATGCGATGTTGTCGTATCAAACTGGCGCTGTTTTATGCTTCGCCTTCTATCAACTTAGTCAATAGCCGAGCCTTTTACCTTGTTTTTATAGACATTTATGAACCTGCGCACCTTGAAAAGACAAAGATCACAGCTGGATTTATTTGGCCACTCCCATTCAAGTTATATTTATCCGTTCAAAAATATGCGAGCAGACTTTTTAAATCTCGCGTAGAGATTGTGAGCAATTTTAAAAACTCATATCTGAGCGAAACAATCAACACCCCAACTTTACTTAATTATGACTTAATCAGAATTAAAGAGTGCTCGGTTTGCCAGTAAGAATTTTGAATAAAGGCACACCACAACGCTCATAACTGCCACCATCCCCAAATTAATTAACCAAACTGTGAACTCCATCACCCATTTATTCGCCTTGTCGCCATCGATAGCGGTAGACACCTCCGCCTTCTGGATACAGCTTCCCATGCTCGCTCCAGCCCACCCGATAGCCTGCGACCGAAGAGTTGGAGAAAAAATAACGGATAACCAGCGGTTATATTCGCTATAAGGCGACAAGGATAAACGGGATTTATAGAGTGAAACTGTTGAAAGCTGATTTTCAAGCTGCGGTTAACTCGGGCTATTCAGGTCATATCACTCTTTGCAGGTCATAACGACAGCGATAAAGGGGAATGTGCCCATCCGGGTATTCCATCCCCTCCAACAGCCTGCACGGGATGATATTTCCACCGCGTTAAACGCACGCAGCTTTCATCGCCCATTTTGTGTACCAATTCACATCAGATTAGGATGTGGAGC